>NZ_QUGV01000001.1:0-279358 GCF_003479205.1 Parabacteroides sp. AF17-28
TTCGAACCATCCGTACCACGCAGATTCGGCGTGTCAAACGATCCTGCCGCCGTCGTTATCGTCAGGATATAGGTAGTCGCGTTGTTTGTCTTAACCGCTACTGCAATGTCCTGCATGACAACCGGGAGTTCCACAAACGTATGCTCACCATCGGCCAGCTTCATATTGAACTTGCCGGATTCCAGGCGTTCGAACAACCAGACCGATGCCGGATATTTCGTCGTATTCGTAGCCCATTCAGCCGTTGTAAGCTCAATTTGCTGATAGATAAATGCTCCTTTATTACTCATTGTATATAGCCCTCCTTGATTATTATTACTGAATCATTATAATAGTTTGCCCCTTGCAGGTAAATATTGCCGGGAAGCGCAGTCCCGCTGCCGGCTTCCTGCCATGATGCAACACCGCCAGCAAGATCATAGAGCTTGTAAAAGACATACTCACCGTCTTCCAGTACGCGGACCTCGTCGCCTATCCGGAAATTAACCGTCGTACCGGCAGCATTGACATAAGACAGCGTGTCTGCGCCAGGAGCAGACGCCAGCGTCGGGATCTCCGGCTTGTTCTTTATATAATTCGGATCAGACGGATCGGCCACGTTCCAGTCAGACTGGAATCCCTTGACTATGTTTTCCGCGTTCTCTGCCGCTGTATTGGCGCGGTCAGTGGCGGTATTGGCTTTGCCGGTTGCTTCCTCTGCATTAAGTATCGCCTGTACAGTCCCCTGCTCTCGCTGCTCTTCTTGCGTTTGACGGGTAGTCTCGTTTTCTTGCCTGGCTACTTCTGCCGTCTTCCGGAGTTGTTCTTCAATAATCCGTTCACCTTCCTTCTTTTGTCGTTCCGCTTCGGCGGCAGCGCGGGCCTTTTCTGCGATGTCACGCTTACTCTCTTCTACAATACGTTCCTGCTCAGCGTTATCCCGGTCTACTTCTTCAGCAGCACGAAGAGTCTCTGCATCATCGCGTAACTTTTCAGCTTTATCACGATTTATTTCTGATTGATTACGCAAAGTCTCTGCGGCAACACGCTTTTTCTCTTCTTCGATACGTTTTCCTTCCTCGGTGGAACGCAATTGTTCTGTTTGATTTCGAATATCTTCTGCGGCAGCGCGCTTGGTCTCTTCTTCAACACGAGACTTTTCAGTATTCTGACGGATGACTTCAGCAGCTTGCCGATCTGTTTCCTTTGCATTACGAGTACTTTCAGCAGTGTCACGAAGCTCTTCGGCCGCTTCTCGAAGAGCTTCAGCCTCTTTGCGTTTCAGTTCATCGTTCTGACGGCCCTGTTCGGCAGCCTGCCACTGCGTGTAGCTGTTCCCACGCTTTTCTTCTTCCTCTTCTACGGTGGCTTCTAACTGGCGCATGTTGGTGATTTCGGTACTGGCTTGCTCTTTCAATTCATTAACCGAATTAGTAAGTGCAGTATTAACTTTCTCCGTATTCTCCAACAAACCCTTCATCAACAAATCTGCAGAAGTGGTCAATTGCGTATTAATATTTTCGGCATTTTCTGACAACTCTTCCTTAAGTACATTTACTGAATCGGTCAGGTCTTTATTGACTTTTTTTGCCTCCTTGATAATGGCATCCATTTTATCTCTCACATCCTTAGCGGCATCGGTAGCAGGCTTCATCAACTCCGCTTTATTCTCTTCCGTAAAATCAGAGAAGTGGAAACGCAGCAAATCTACTTCAGCCGGGGTCAAGTCTGAAAACTTCAGCTTCAGTTCCTCCCGGTCAAAGATGTTTACGAAAGCACTATCCGGCTCACCTTCATACTTCATCTGTAAAGTACCATCTACTTTCCGGAACTTCGGTTTCTCTCCTTTCGGTCCACGTATCTTTTCCAGAGCAAAAAGAGTCTGCCAGGCTCCTGATGCACCCTGTTTCCAGAGGACGTATGTGTCGTTCACGCCTAAGAATGCACTTAACCCAGGATCACCTTGTTTACCCATCATAGCAGAGGGCAAAGCGCGTTTCGGCTTACCTCCCTGCACAATCAGGATCATATCGTTATCGGTTATCGTTCCGGCTGCCGGAAGCAAATTAGCCCTTATTACTTCAAATTCTTCCATATCAATTGAAAACTATTATTCTACCTTGTTCATCTGCCAATAACCCCAAGTCAGGGTCTTTAAGTACCCTGTAACGGATATCGCCACCGGCATCTACCCAACTCACGACAGGAGCGACGACAGAGATTGTAAACCTTACTGCTATCTGGTCCTCTCGCCATATCTCCACCGAGAAAGAGGGACAATCCGAGTAGTAAATCTGTATGATACCGTCCAGTGATTTAATATATAATTCTTGATTCCCTGCCCCGGCAAGTTGGGTAAAGAACGCCCGGTAATTATTCAGGAACTCTTCCACACTGCCGGCCAGCATCCAGAGAGACAGTTTAATTTCTTTGTGCTGTGTCTTGATAGTCGAAAGATCGGTTGTCCGGCCATCGGTGAACGGCGTCTTGATTGCCGGATACTTTAAAATATCTTCCTGGTTGTCATCCGACCCGATTCCGAAGTCTGCAAAGTCTATCCCGTTTATAGAATAGTCTCCTCTAAGATTTATTCCCCCTGAAGGCGTCGCCGGGAAAATAGAGTGATTATCCTCTATAAAAGAGAGTTCAAAGGCAGACAGGTTTTCCCCAGCATTAAAGGGGACAAACTTGTCATAAGCGGTACCGGCATTAAAACGCAATCGGTTCGTCATGCCTGGGATAAGATCAAATTCCCGATATCCCGGAGCAGACAGATCAGTAATAAACTTCCGATACCGGGACCAGAACATATCAAGCGTATCGGCCTTCATGAGAAATTCCATCTTGACCGTCTTAGGCTCAAACTCTACGATAGACAAATCCGGATCGATGCCGTCGGCTTCTGCCCAATTATTATATTTAACTGCCTTTCGCTTCGGGTACTTCAGAAGAGTATCGAATGAACCCTCCAACAACGTACAGCCCCATTCGGTGTATATGTCCTTACTGTCTATTGTCATAATACCTTCGCTGTGTTATCTTTGATTACTTCTACCTCTCCACCGGCGTTCTTTACGAACACCACGGCGTAATTACTTGCATGGATCTCGGCCGTCGCCCCGTGCATCAGGATCACGTTGTACCGGGCGATGGTATCGAAATGGAGAACGGCCTTAGAGCCGGCCAGGAACACCTTCACCGGATTAGTTAGCTCTACATCCGTATCGATATAGATTCCCATGCTCTCAGCCTTCTCGCCTCGGAACTCCCGCAACTGTTCCATGGACGGGAAATTGTTCTTTGTGCAGAACTCTGTCCCCTGCGGTGTCAGAAGAAGGCGCATAAGCTCTTCTTTACTCTCTGTGCCATGTAAGAGGCGGCAGGCACCTAACCGGTTTGCTATTTCAAAAAATTCTTTGTCCATCACATTTTTACTTTTACGTTAATTGTTCCTTCCAGGGCTTCTACTGTTCCCTTAGTGTTCTCCGATATCTTTCCGGCTACATCCTTGATCTCTCTCGTGTTCTCGGCAATCTGCTCGGTGTTCTTCTCGACTTTGTCTGACAGGTCACGAATAGCATGAACGTCCTCCCAGCCTTTCGACTGCATATCGTATATGAGCTTCATTTGCTCACGGATAGGTTGCATACCTCCTCGAATGTCTTCAAGCAAAACGCGGACGGCACCAGTCTGTCCGGCCAACAGATCAATACTTTCCTGTGATGCCTTTGAGTAAGCTCCTTTCAAAGAATTATCGGACACCTCTTCTTCTGGTTGATCCTCTTTGAAGTATTTATCAGCCCAACCAAACTGCTTGTCCAACTTATCGACTAATTCCTGTGCCTTCTGATCGAGGTAGTCTTGTTCCCAATCACTGATATAATTATCAGACCAGAACTCAAGCAACTTCTCCCGGATCTCTTTCATGGGGTCAGAGGCGGCCGCCTTGATAGATTCCTGGATCATGTTCTTGATCATCTTCCGAACAAGGTCTTTTGCGGAATCTGCCTTATCTTCACCAGCGGACCATGCTTCAGCGTAAGCATTGGCGAAATCATCAATAGCCGACTTGATGTCACTACCGAAGATGGCATCTTTGCCGGCCTCCTTATTATCAGCAATAGCCTGGTTGATCTCATCGATCTGATCCTGCCAATCCTTAATCCTGTCCTTGTCCGTTTTCTTCTTGTCCTGCTCTTCACGGATTTGCTGCTGAATAAGGACTTTCTGTTGTTCCAGGAGTTTGTTTTGCTGGTCGATCAGTTTGGAAGCATCATTCGAATAAGCCTTCTGGATGGATTTATCCAACTTCTCATAGGATTTATCCAATGTATCAATCTGTTCCTGTAACCGCTCAATACGTTTCTCATTTTTCTTGTCGTGGATTTTTGCAATAGCAGACGCCAGAGAGGAAACCACGCCAATTGCTGCACCGGCAGCGGCTCCGATCTGACCGAACATGGCCCCGGCTTTAGCACCATTCATGGCAGAAGACATCGTGTCCATTACAACATTCAGTCCTTCAGCTATGCCACTAAATGCACCACCGAAAGCATCACCTAATTTGGAGAATGTATCAGAGAGAAACTGCCCGGCCTGCATAACGTCGTTCATGCCTTCCTCAATCTCGGCAAGACCTTCTTTTAGTTTTCTGATATCGTTACCGGCAGCAAAGACCTTTTTCAGCCCACCGGACATTTTGTTAAAGGCAGTCTCGCATTGGTCAGCCTCACGGTTCACGTTGGCGATTTCGTCTTTGATGGCCTGCAATTTCTCCGGGGACTTGGAGAGGATATCGAATTGCTCCTTAGTCAAACCGAATAATCCCTTACCGTCCGAGTCAGTCTTGAACTCGCCGCTATTGACATAATCAAGCATCTCCTGTGCTTCTTTGGCAATAGTACGGATATCGGCCACCGTCCGCTTACTCATGTCAGAGAATAGCGTCGTAATGATGGAGGTTTTCTTCTGGGCCTCGTCATCGACAGCGGCCAGCTCTTTCTTCATCTCTTCACCAAGAGAGAGTTTCTCTCCCGAAGTAAGAGCTTTTGAAATCTTCTCATTATAGAGTTCGGTTATCGCCTGTCGCTTCTCCATGTATGAACCGTACTCCTTCAGGTACTCGTTCATCATGCGCTTTTCCTCGGCCAGTTGTTCACTGCTAACCAAGCCGGTTGACTTCTCTTTCTTCACGTAGGAGTTGACCAAAGCCGTACGTATCTCAACCGTTTGCTCTTTAGTCAACTTACCATCTTGAGCGTCCTTCCACTCTTTCTCTTTAGCGAGAATGGCGGCTATCTCTTTGTCATAGTCCAGCTCTATTTGGGCGATCTTCTTTTCGGAACCATCCTTCATTAAGTTGATTTCATCCTGTTGGTTCTGAAAACGAAGGTCGAGTAATTCTTTATATATCGCTTTTTGCTTTTCAAGTTGTTTTTTACGTTCATCTTCAGCTTTATTATCCGAGGATTTGTCTCTTCCAGTCAGTGTAGATAAAGAATCCTCGGCAGCCCTTAATTCTTTAGTTTTTTCCTCAATGGCTGACTGAACAGTCTTTCCGGCTTCTACTGATATTTTACCAGAACGAAGATCAGAAATATCTTGTTTGAGTATTGCAATCTTTTTTGTGGTATTGGATATTTCATCAGATATAGAAGAAAAAATAGGAGTCTTTGATTTATTATCTTTTAGCGTAAATAAATCTTCAGCGTCCTTAAACACTTGTTTAATATCTTTTTCTGCATTCTTAAAATCAATTATCGCATTTGTAATAACCCTACCATACCCAAAAGCATCTTCCTTAATCCCTGCTTGTTTTAATTGTTTAACAATTTTCAAATAATCATCTGGGTTATTCTTTGATAAGGCTTCTTTTATACTTTCAAAAAGAACTTGTCCTGTTTCTTCACCAACGTCTTTATAAATCTTATCTCGAAGAACTTTTAATGCCTCGGCTTGTTTTGCACTTGAACCTTCGACTTCTTTATTAATGAATTTTTCTTTCATCTTCTCTGTAACATTACGCTTGATTGCTTCCGTTACAGCATTATAGGCCCCTTCCTGATCTTTCAATGTGGAAATTTCCGAATTTAACCCGGCAAGATAATGACCATAATTATCCAAAATCTTTTGCTTTGCATCACCGTATTCTTTTGTGCCCTTTTTTGCTCTCTTGAGATCACTAAAAAGCTTATCAATTATATGTATTTCTTTGGCGATTTCAGCATAAAGATCTTTGGAAGCTTCAGATAATCGTATCTGAGAATCACTGGCCTCTTCTGTCTTTTTTGTAAACATGTAAACAGCAGTACCAAGACCGATTAATAATGAAATTAATGAAGCATAAATATTGGCTTTTGAAGCTATATTAAAGGCCTGCTGTGCAGCAGTAGCCATCCCCATTTCTTTCCGATACATTGCCATTAATCGGATACTTTCATACAAAGCTCCTGCTTTATGAGCGGCATTTACAGCTAACACCGCAGCTTTGTAACTTCCGTAGGCAACGACAAGACCACCTATTACCGGAATAATACGGTTAAGATTGTCAACCAAATCTCCTGCCCAACCAATACCTGTCGATAATTCCGCATTAAATTTCTCACCAAAATCTTTAAATTGATTAGTTAATTCATCTTCTATATTAGATAATCTTCCAACAAATGTTGCGGATATTTTTTCGTTAGCCCCAATTACCCCTTCCAAATCACCTAAAGAAAGTATGTATTCACGTATAGCAGAAGCTGTATTTTTTACGACAGCTTCTTGTTCTCTAAATATATATGTTATTGTATCACCATTTTTAGAGGCTCGAATACCAAACTCTTTCAAACGCTCGTTTTCACCGACTTGTGCGTCAATAATTGCTTCAGTCAATTGATCAAATGATTTTCCAGTAGAACTTGCCAAATCTCCCAACTTGCGCATCTGTTCTGCTGTTGGTATAAATCCTTGATTAACTAATTTTACATATGCCGCAGTAAGTTCATCTACCTGAAATGGAGTTTTTGCCCCAAAATCAGATAACATATCCATAGCTTCTTTGACCTTAGAAGCACTACCAAGTGAATTTGTTAATACAGCTTCCATTTTCTGGAAATTGCCGGCAACATCTATAACATTTGAAACAAAACGCCTAATAGCATCAGTACCGGCAACCGTTAATATTATGTGTTTGAGTGAGCCTGCAATATCTTCATTCGCAGAAACAACCTTTGTAGAGTCGTTTTTGTAAAGGCTATACTCGTCTCTCAATTCTTTCACGGTTAGACGAGCTTTAGCTTGTTCTTGAGTTAGTTCAAACAAGGCTGCTCTTTCTCCATCTAACACACGTTTAGCCGCATTGTATTCAGATAGTTTTCCCGCTGCTGACATCGGTGTCTTTTTAGCGGCTATTCTATATGCTTCTCCCAATTTCCTTACATCAGCCTCAACATCCTTGACAACATTTTTTTGCTGAATGATATCCTCTGTAAACTTATTGACAGCTTGAGAGGCATTAAAAATCTTCTTTTTGAAATTTAAATCCAATTCAGCGCTACTCTTAGCTGTTGCCATTGCCAATCTATCAAACTCCTTGGTGCTTTTTGCTAAATCTTTCTCTAAAGAGCGTATCAATTCAGGAGAAGAGGTCGCATCTAATTTCTCGATCTCTTTCCTAACCCTTGCCATTTCTTCACGTGCACGAATCAAAGCATCATATTCAGCCTGTATGTGAAATACTAATCCTGCCATATATATTGTTTTGGATAAAAGTACATTAGACAAATGAAGCGAGAGAATTTTATACTAAAGGATATATGACAATTGAACTGTTGTCGTAAAATAAAAGAGGCGGATTAACTACCCGCCTCTTTTCTGTCTCATAAGATCCTTCCCCGACATTTTTATTACTTCTTTTTTCTCTGTTCCCTCATAGACAGCTCTCGGTTTATCTGCACTCATTAAAAGTAAAAGAAGATAAGGAAGTTCCTCATACACATCCCTATAGGAAAGATGTAAGTTTTCCATGAATGATGCGATACTTCCGGCGATGGTATTGCCTCCTACAATTTCTGTTTTACTGTCAGATTCGCCAGCTCCATCGCCAACTGGCAGACTACGAAAAAATCACGTCCGGTTATTAACTCAAAAGCAATAAAATACGCTTGCAATAATTCTTCTTTAGAACCTGAAAGCATCTGTCTTTCGAGACTTTCAGCTTTTTCTTGAAAGTCTGGGACATCACCAGCAACCAGGAAAGAAAGCCCCTTGATGATATTATCCAAATTTGCGGAAACTATCTTTATTAGCTCCTGCATAGTTCCATTCTCTGGAAAATCAACCTTACTCAAATGCCGGGTAGCTCTCATTATCACTTTGATAGCCGGGGCTTTGATTACATAGACCCTTCCTCCGACAATGATTGTCTTTCCGTAGGTTCCAGAAAGCAATTCTGATACATTTTTTGTAGCTTCATTCATGGCTTATAAAATTAGAGGGTGATTGCTCACCCTCGTTATTAACTTATCCCTGCGGAGTGGTATCTTCTCCGTCTTCCCAACGTTCGATAGGAACACCTGCTTTAGTAGGTTTCAACGCCGTAAAGACAAGAGCCAAACCAATTGCCTTTTCATTTGCCTTACCCGAAGCAGTAACACCTGCACGTGGAAAAATGATTCTCACACCGTCCTCCGTTGTGCCACGAGCGGTAAATTCTTTACTCTCTACATGGTCAGCACGTTCCCATGTACCCGGCTTACCACCCTCACCAGCTGTAAATTTACCTCCCTGGAACTTAGCCTTAGTTTCAAGATCATACATACCAATAGAGGCGTTGATCTTAACCGCACCCGGCTTCTTAGAAGAATAATAGGTATTTCCAGCTACATCTTTGTAATCCGTGACCGTAGGATCTTCATCCTCATAGGTAAAAGTGTCCTCGTGAACTACGGGTACTTCTTCAAATTCTGTACCTTCGGAACCATCAGCCCCGATTGGCGCAACCTCCAGCTTCTGAAGGTTAACAACAACGACTTTTTTATTCTCTGCCATAATTATCTCACATTTAAAACTTCAAACATTATTTTCACATTCACAAAATGACATTTTAACGGTGCATCTTTCTCTTGATGGGTAGAATAGACCTTGTAACGATAGGTAGAACCGTCAAAAGAGGAAACAGAACGTAAACCGGACGATTGCCGCTCTAATTCAGTCAGTCTCTTTTTGTCAGCCATTCCGTTAATATCAGGCACACAGAAATTAACTTCAACGAAACCTTTAATCCAGTAAGTTCCCGGTTTGGGTTCTTTCGGGATAACGGTTATCCTCTCTTCAATAACTTCCCCTTCCGGTATCGCATCCTTCTTGTAAGTAGGGATACAGAACGGCTTCAAGTCCCGAACCAGAATAGTTTCTATGTCACCTGTTACTATCATTTCAATACTTCGATACGTTGATTGAGTATATTCAGATACTCGCCCATGTGTTCACGCTGTTGCAGAAGTAAATCACGTTGATGTTCGTCTTTAACAACTTCTTCAAATTTGGGAGTATCAACAAAAGCACACAACTTACTTAACTTTTCAGCTAAGTCCTGCTGTTCATTAATCAGACGGTCTTTGAATGTTTGATTGATAGGGTGCTTGTCTTGTAAGGCATATCCAAGCAAGAACCAAACCTTATCCTCTATCTTTCGCAAACAAATCTCTTTCCCGATTTCCTCACTGTAATTAGCAGGGTCAACACAAGTTGTAGATTCCCGTAAAGTAAATCCATTCTTCATGCGAACTGTCACGTATGTACACGGCTTATCGAACTCCATTACAGTTCTTACAATCACATCTTGCATATTAGCAAGCACATCTTCTTTTGTTACTGTTATCATTTTTCAAATTTCTCTTTTAAAAGTCTCTCCGCTTCCAAAGCGGCACCACTCAATACTTCAAATCCTTTAGCTTCCACATAAGAGGCGTATTCCGTCTCATTCTTCAGCGTCAATCCCGTTTCATCTACTTCATACTCGTTAGACTTACGAAGAGTACCGGTGATATCCTGATAGTCTCCTTTATCCTTAGCATACTGAACGGCCTCCTCTCCTACTTCAATCATCGCTTCTTTGACCCCTTCATAGAACTCATCAAAGGCCGCATCAACATCTGAGAAGTCAAAATCTACAGCCATATTTCCGCATATTTGAAATAGTTAGACTTACCGGACTTGATAACCTTTCCTTCAGCTCTCACGCTTTCCCCGTCCAGGATTCTCACCTCGGTACCAGCGTTTAGCTTCTCACCCTCATAGACTACATGATAATTATAGTCGTACATTACCCCGTTTACGGAGATTTGCTTCATCACGCCATTATCATCACACCGGCATGGACCGAAGTCTTTCCAATCCTCTTTCGGGGGGATCGGGTTCATATCCTCGTCAAATGACGGACCGGACACGACCTTGACCATTAATCTATGTGGAGCGAATATCATAAGAACTTGACTTTGGGTTTATCGGTATTTAGTTCGTCTTTCAGCCCGTACTTCTTACACAAGAAAGAATAGTAGTCCTTAATCCCTTTAATGTCCCAAGACATTGAGAAACCACTTTCCCCAATAGATGTAGCCCGAAGTAAAAGAGAGGGGATGAACTTCGCCATCGCCACAGAGACACGGCCGTAGCAATCCTCATTCATCTCATCCTCTCCGCTTATCTTAGAGGTAAGACACATATCCAAAAGGTCAGCCTCCGACAAGTTAATGCCGAAGGTCTGGAACTTCTGCTGTATGTAGTCGTTTACCGTCATGCGCTCATCGTAGAAAGATCGAAGTTTACAATCTTGTTCGGAGTAGTAAACTCAGGAATCCATTCTGCGGTGTACTCCATGTATCTACCCTCTTCGTCACGATAATTACATACAGACATCTGACCTTCCGCTGTATTGTAAGAACGTCCCGGCACCGGGTCTGTCATTACATACGGCTTGTGGTGACGCATCTTCATCACTTTGTCAGACTGCAACAGGGTGATACGGTTATCAGCGTAAATCTTCACGTTCTCGCCAGCCTGATTCTCTACATAGTCCTCTTTGATTTCGATCGGAGGAAGACCGATACCTGTAAACACGCTGGATGCCATCTGTGAGGTAATCAAACCACCACTGACATAGAACTGATTGTTACCAAGAATCATCTTGAAAGTCTCGCCAAATTCAGCACAACCAACAATGTTCTTGTTGAATGTACCACGGGACATGATCATCTTAGAGAATACACCATACTTGGATTTCAGTTCTTCGAGCGTCTGCTGCATATAAGAGATAAATTTGCTCTTGACGGAAGCATCCGGAGTAATGAAATTGAATGGCAACTCAATATCGAGCAACTCAATATTTTCTTTGTTGTCAGCCAAGTGAACTTGAGCTTTACCAGTCATCAGCAATTCAGGAACAACGATATCCATCCGCTTATGCGGAGCAAGCAAAACCTGACGGTAATCATCAACGATGAAGTCGATGATCTCCTGCAAGATCGTACGCTGATCAGCAGTGTTAGCAGCATTAAACTTATCAATGATATCCTGCAACTGCGACAGACGTTCAATATCCATCTGATAGCGGTCGCCCAAGTAAGCAATCTCGGTGTAACCGCTTCCAAGGTTACGTCTTTCACGAATGGGCTTCTGGTCGTTCTTTCCAAGGATAGAACCGGCAACAACGCCTGTAACCGTACCCAAGTAAGTCTTGAAAACACGTTGCTTGGTTTCCAAGAAATCGCCGTACTGCTTCCAGTAGATTGTATCCAATCTCAGTTGAAGCACACGATCAATCACCGCCTTAACGATGTTGGGGTCTGTAAATAAAGTTTGTATGGTCAAATTCATATCTAAACTTTTTAGGATTAATAATCAAACTGGAAACGACAAGTCAATCCAACCTTATCCAGCTCATGGATCGGTAGAATCAACTTACTTTCCTTCACCTCATACGCCTGCATCAAAAGAGTGCAAAGAACAGCGCCATCGCTTTCAACTTTCTTCGCATCATAAAGAACGAAGTTCGCTGTATTCTTCTTTACTGTACCTCCCACTGCGGTTGCCTCAAACAGAATCGCATCTTTAGCGATATCCTCACCAAAAGCCGCTTTGATGGTCAAAACATCGTAATCTTTGTTTGACTTATCAATAGCCGTCACTTCCGCACCTTTCTTGCCGCTTCCAATAAACATGCCGGCATAAGCCAGCGATTTCTTCGCAATCTTGATGGATAGAGCATCAGCCCCGGTTGTATAAGCTTCTACAACTTTTACATTACGAACGGGAACCAGCGTATGCTTCACCAAATCGACTTGAACCGGAGTGAACACAGGTAAGAAAGAACCTACCACAAGGTTGGTAATATCCAACTTATACGGGCCGGACTTTCTCACGCCAGATTCGACACGGTAAAACTCCTGCGGTTCATACTGCGGAGTCAAGTCATAATGTGTACCTGCTGCCATTTAATTTACTTTTTAGATTCAACAATTTCTTTTGTGCCCTCTGAAATCATGCTGGCGATAGCTTCGGTTTCTGTCTTAGTATCACCGCCGGTTTCAGGAGTTTTCACGCCTGCAAATCCTGCGTCTACAAGTTCCTGTTTAGCATCCTTGAAATAAGCATCCAAGTCTGCATCTTCGGGAACAGCATAACGCTTTGCTTGTGATTCGGGAATACCGTACTCCTTTGCCTTAGCCAAAATCTGCTCCTGACGGGTAGCCTGCGCTTTCTCTGTCTCAAACTGGGTAAGTTTGTCGGAAAGAGGCTTGACGGCATTAGCCACCGCGTCAGCGATAATCTTTGCCATGTCTGGCTGCTGTTCCGTAGCAGTCTGCTGTTGCGTGGTAGTTGTAGTGGTAGTCTCGATTGGTTTACCGTCCTTCAAGCCATGTTTCTTCTCGTAGTTAGCTACTGCGGAAGCACCTGCACCATTAGCCCGGAAATCACCATAGGAATTTAACACGTCCTGGAAGCCTACTCCATCCGCGATTGTCTGTAATTGGCTTTCGTCCGTAACACCGGTCGCTTTCTTTTCAGCGATCCGGATTAAAGTAGCTTCATCAACCCCAGGGAATTTGGTTTTGAGTAATGCTAAAATCTTTTCTTTCATACCGTATGAATTTTCGTTTAAAATCTTTGGTATAAAAGTAGATAGGTAATATATGAGTGGAAAATTTTGGAAGGTGTGATACACGACAATATGATAATTGTCGTAAAAAGGGAAGTAAAAAGCATAAAAAAGACGTGAAGCCAATAGTTTTCATAAAAATAGCGGCTACCCCACCGGAGCAACCGCTATCCCGATCAGCAGCCTTTGCCGCCTTTCTTCTTAGGCTTCTTCTTTCCCATGACTAAAAAATGATTAAAGTGTTCTATTTTTAAACATCCAAATTTATAAACCTCGTAATTTTTCTAACTAAGCCACCTCTTTTTGTTCTGTTTTTTCGATTTTCATCTTTGCAGCTTGCTCTTCTTCAATCTCCTTCAGCTCTTCATCTATGCGATCCATGTTCCCGGCAAACAAGATACCTTCCCGGCGCGACCATATTCCACCATTTACAGCGGAAACAGCAGTAGATACTTTATCCGAGACATTATCAATCATATACGGAACAATTTCTACATCAACATCAATCGTTTCTGATGCTTTCTCAAAATTGGTATTGATAGAGCCTAATGCAGAGACAAGGAAGTTTACCCTTCGTTGCATGAAGCTACCAATTTCCTCGGAGTGATTTTCTACTGCCATATGTGCCCCCATAAAGACATACCGGAAGGCTTCACCGGACAAAGCATTGCCTGTCCCTTTTAGATTCTCAAAGGAGATACGCGGTGTATTAGTAAGCGCATAAGCCTTTTCTGTCAATCCTTCGGCCTCAAATTTAACCGTATCTGGTACCTGGTTCCATGTCAGATATGAAGCGTTTGCACCCTGCCCTGTAAGTTGAACTATCCTATTCCTCAATTCACCTGCAAATTTCTCGATCTCCCCAAAAAGCATTAGGATAGGGAAGAAATGATAGTCGATACAATCAGCATAGCTGGAAAGAAGTTTTTCCAAACGTACACGAATGGTACGAATCTTATTACAATATGCCTCTGAACGATAGCTGTATATTACAGGCAGTTTCTTAAAGCCATGCTTGAAAGCGGAAACCATCTCCCAACCGTTGTCTAACTCCCACTGATAAACTACATCTTTCGTCACAGTCATAAAGCAGGTGATTTCGTGGTCGTCCAGGTCTTTCTTCTTGTACTCACGCGAGAAAGCAACCATATAACCTGAATCATCAAAGAACGGATAAAGTTTATCACCCCGGAACGGAGACCAAAGAACACTACGAAGTTTGTATTGTGGCATGGACGTACCAAATAGATTAGCCACTTTCGCCTTTAGTTTAGCCCAAAAGCCATCATCTTTAGTGACATACCAGTATTCTGCAACTTCCTGTTCTGAAAGCCAAGAACGAACAATCTTCCGGTTCTGATACTTGATCTTATTCTTCTTCAAGACTTGTTTCAGGGCTTCAAAGATGCCTTCCTCCGATTCAGCCGGGGTACAGTCCATCTTTGGCTCGGTACCGACAGTGAAAGCCGTTTGTATATTTACGATATCCTGTTCCAAAGGCAGAGCGATCCGGTTAGGATCTACCTTCTTCGTTTTTTTCGGTATGACAGTAGTCTTGCCTGTTTTTTCGTCAAAGACCTCTTTCTCCTGTTCAATCGTTATTTCTATCTGTGGATATTTCTCTTTATCCACGATGATCTCATGTCCATTTGGGTCCCAATCAGCATAGAGCTTTTCCCGATCCGGAAGTTGAGTTTTCCGACCTTTCTTCAGATAGTAGATTTTACGGTCTATATCTTCGAGTGCTAAAATTTCGTCTATCGTTTTCATTTGATTATATTTTAATGTGCAAATACTCCTGAATTATCTTTCGGCTTCAAAATTCGTCCGAGGATGTGGCCCAAGATATAGTACCTGATTGGATCGATGCAATGATTCCAAGCGTCTACCGGTTCATTGATATAATGCCCGTCCTTGTCTTTATCCCAGACATATTTGCGAAGCTCTTCAATGATGTGATAAGAACGTTCTGTAACGAATAGTTCCATTTCATGTATCTTGTCAATGCCAGCCTTGATTGAACCAGGAAACTTATCTACTGGATAGATATTCACTCCCCTATTCTTGATTTCTTGTATCAAACGAGGGTCTGCACTATCACCATAAACTTTCAAGCCCCACGGTTTTAGTTTTTCAGCGATAGCGTTGGTTAACATTCCTGTTTCATAGAATAGCTCATCTACATACAATCGGTTATCAACAATACCGCACCGAATGCCAGTTGACGGGTCATTAGTATAGCCCCAGTCAGACGCAAGAGCAACTTTCTTACACCACTGCGGAAACTCTTTAACAATACCCCACTTCTTAAATACAGCACCTTCCGCAACATCGGCCCACCTACCGATAACGACATGAGCGTACTTTTCGGGATTGTTCTTTTTCATATCCTCGACCTCTTTCAAAAACTCAGGAGAAAGATTCTCCAAGTTATCAAAGTAGGTCGTATGAATATGAAGCACATTCGGATGAGTGGAGATTTGAACCTGTACGCCGTCAATCTCTACCAGCTTATGCGTTTTCTCGATGTACTTTTTATAGATGAAGTGGTTGGAATCAGTTGGATTCATTATGATCATAATCCGGTTCTGGATTCCTATCTGCCGAATGGAGAGCATAATCTTGTCAAAGCTATTCTCATCTGTCCATTCCTCGGCCTCGTCACAGACAAAAGTTGTCAAAGCATGGATAGACTTTAGTTTTGCTGTCTGATTACCGGAGGATGTTTTTATACCCCGAAACATAATACGACTTTTAGTCATTTTATTGACTATATCCGTCTTGGTCGTCTTGAAATACTTTGTTGTCCCATCTAATTCTATCTTTTCCATCATCTCTGGGATAATGGACATATTAGCGGAGACCATCGTATAACGGGTATAAAGGATCTGATGTACCATCTTTTCGGCTTCTGTCATTTCAAAGGTCAGTCGTTCAACGAAAGCTGATACATTGAACGACTTTCCGGAGCCACGCCCGCCAGTGATAAGGATAATGAACTTATCCGTATCAGTGTACAATGGGTGATATATCGCCTGGGGTACTATCATTTTAGCTTGTCTTTAATCCATGAATCAATACTAATGCCGTGGTTTATATCGGTGGGAATATCGGCATCTTCATCCTGCTTACGCTCAACCTTTCTCCAATCTTCATCGTAATGATAGAGCCATGTCATTTGAGCGCTCAAATTGGGAGCCAGTTCACCTTCTACAGTTTGAACCTCTTCTTCACCTGTCAGATTGCCGTCCTTATCCCGCAGCTTTCGAATAGTAGTATTCTTTGTTTTTACCCCACCCAAAGCCATAGCAAGAAACTTAGCCCGAACAAGAGAGTTTATCGCACAACGCGCGCGTGAAAGGACATCACTTAATTCACTGTATGCGCTCTTCTTCTCACTAAACTTTTGCGGTGACAATCCAATAGCATAAGCAATCTCCTTGTCAGTGAATCCCTTTTTGGCATACGACTCTACGAGAGAAAGAAAGTCCTCGCTTGTGTAATCAAACTTAGGCTTTCTTCCTGCACGGCTTTTTGTATTTTGAGATTCACTACCACTCATATTAATCTACTCTTTCTACTTGATCAGAGAACACCTCTCCTTTTATAAACTTCATATCCGGATCATACCCAAATCTTGCCATGAAAGCAGCTTTCGCTTCATAGGTATCAAAAGACAACATCACATAGGCATCCATATCCTCGGCTGTCTTCTGTGCGTTCTCCTTAACTTGTTGCTTGACTTCTTTCATGTGGGCAACCTTCTCTGCACGCTCTAATTGCTTGGCGACTTTCTCGGCTTCTTTCTGTTCGGTCACAGGTGACATCATATCGGACAGGGCATCTGCAATAGAGTTTTCCGCTTCGGTCTGCAATAGATAATCAACGCCAATCATGTTCAAGTCTGCATCGGTTAACCCGGCATCCTTCCAATCAATATCGGGAACAAGCTGTGCAAGGGCATCGAAATCCCATGTACCTTGCGCATTTGGATTGTTCATTAAAATATTTAGTTCCTTCTCCTGCTTTTCGTCCACATCTATGACATCAACACGAATGCGATAGTCATTATCCGGGTACTTCTGTAAATCATCCATGACGGATAAACGCTGATGCCCGCTGACAACGGTCAGTCCCGTACGCTTGTTCACGACAATTCCACCGACTAAACCAAACTTCTTAATACCACGCTTTAACGTCTTGCGTGATTCCTCGGACAGCTTTCTTGGATTATAATCGGCGAAGTGAATGGCAGAACGGTTAAGTTCTACCGATTCACTCTTTATGTATTTACTTAGTTCCATTATCGTATTCAAATAAAATTCTTTCACTCATTGGAAAAGCTTTGATAATCTTCCTCAAATCACTCGGATAATTCTTGCGAAGCCACAAGAAACAATAAAGATTGAACCCGATACCGCCAGATGCCTTATTTGAATACCGGACCGGCTCAGGAAGTACTTTCTGTCTCATGTAAGTAAGTACATCCCTTTGCGTCCAATCGGCCAAAGGATAAACCTTCCCTGCGTTCTCATAATCCGGATAGGTATTCAACATTAACCGGCGGTTCATACTATCAGCCTTCTTCATGCCAAAGAATACATAATCGATACCGAATTTTAACCGCATAGCTAAATCAACATCCGCCAGTTTTAAGAGTTTTATCTTCGGATTGGGTACGCAATACATACCGGATCGGAGAATATAAGTAAGATTCCAATGTGGCACCTGGATAAATTCAACTTTCGGGTATTTGGCTTTTACCCACTTGATATATCTTTCAATATGCTCTAATCCTTCAACAAAGTACATGAATACACATACAACTCGATCAAATTTAGGATAGATCAGATCCAGCAACACAAGGCTATCTTTACCCAGAGAACAAAAAACGATAGCCTCATTAGATTTTACTCTAACGAGGTCTATCGTCCTATATGTTCTCTCAAGCAAGGTCATCCCGAACTCATACCTAAGCCAGCACGCACATTTCTGTACTGCTGATTTCTGGTAATAAATCTACCACCCTGAGAAACTCTGTTTGTTCCTGGTACCGTCAAACCCCTACGGCCGCCTCTATAATTAGAGGTCGCAAAACCTGTTCTGTTAGTTCTTCTACCGACTCAGCAAAATTATTAATGGTTAAACATTGGACTTCTCTAATACTTTACCCAAGTCATAAACAACTTGGGCCAACACGTACTCAACACCATCGACTTCATAGGGGATTTCGTTGCCATCTTCGTCTGTGAGGATTTCGACGTTTGCGCCTTTCACCTCGACAATAGCAAACGGGCGTATGCCCTTATATTCGCCTGTAAGGAACTTGATCGCGTCGTATTCAACCGGTACAACTTCGGGTTCTTGATCTTCTGGCACTTCTTCAAAGTGCTTGTATTCTTTGTCGCCGACTTTATACCGGATATACTTTTGAGAAGTGTTAGGTCGGATCTCTCTGAACTCTTGTGTTTTCTTACCGGCTAAAATTTCATCGAAAAACTTCTGTTTAATCGAAAGTGTCAATACATTCATAATCGTGTCTATTTATTATTAAATAATCAGTTGCGGGACAGGGATTCGAACCCCGGACCTTCGCCAAGTCAAAGCGACAAGCTAACCACTGCTCTACCCCGCGATAGCACCACTAAGGTACTACCATAACCAAAGATACAGAAATATCTTCAATCGTTATTTATGACAATAGGGCTATTGTCGTAAACTAAGCCATTTATCCCGTTTTTCTCTGCACGCCTCTAAGGTAGGTGCACAACAAGCGAACAATTCGCCACTTTCAGTACGGTAGTCTGTTAACCTAAACAAAATATCGTTTACCTGCTTTAGCCATAATCATTCTTCTAAAAATTTATCACTAACAAACATTTCTTGCTGCTCTTTTGACAAAAGCTCAAACATCTCTTTCGCTAAATCTTTCCACTGTTGCCCCCATTGGCGTAAATTGTTGGTACGAGAGCGAAGTTCTTCTAAATAGTCTACCGATTCGTGCATACCATCAATGCCCCATTCGAGCGAACTTGCAAGTTCATTATCTTCTGCTTGCCTTAATTCTGCTTTAACATCTTTGTACGCAATAGATATATCGGATATACATTTGTCTATATACGGGCAATTCTCTTCGGGTTGTTGGTCTATACCGAACAATTCTTCAGAAGTTTTTGCGCCTTTGGCTTTATATTCAAGAATTACACTATTCATAATCAATCTTTAATTGCAATTTGAACATTATACCCAAAGTGTGCAGCGTACCGGCACAACCTATTCATAATAGTCAATAAGCGTTCTATTTTAGAAGCATCAAACTGAACTTGCACCATTTCTTCGCCATCTACGTAAAAAATCATTGTCTTCATGATTGTGTATATTGTGGTAGCCCGAAGGCTACCGGATTAATAATATAATTCAATTGGCTTTCGATCGTTCAAAGAAGAACCCTTCAACATACTATTCAAAGCATCACCTACCCTTGAATAGTAGCCGTACACCCTTTGAGGATCGCCGTTTTCAAAATTCTCATAAAGCATACAGGTATGATCCTTGTTTGCTTCAATCATTGAATAATCAAGCATTAACGTCCATTCGCCACGCTGATATACTTCAAAGTGAAAGCAGGTATCAGAAAACTCTGATATGTCATACATCTCATAACCTTGCGCAACTTTGTTAGCGTCATAAAATGCTTTGCATATATCTTTGAACTCTTTGAATGTCATATCTTTAAATGTTGTGCAGGGCTTTCGCCATGCTGGTTAAACTTATATATTCAAACAACAAACAGACATATCGCATTCTTCATCATATTCATAGCCAAACAACTTGCCATTAAAATATGTTTGTAAGCGCTTGAATGCGCTATCATCTTTGCTGTCCCATGCTATTGTTACCATGTTGATACGAGCGAATGTAATTTCAACACTAATGCCTGCTACCTTTGATAGATTTTCTTCAAGTACTTTCTTTGTTGCCATGATCGTATATCTTTCAATTGTTAGTACCTATTGCATTTCTAAAGAACTCACCAGCTTGTTCTACTGACATATTCAGATTCTTTTGAATCTTATTCATAACAGCATCAACATCGCTCTGTGTGTTAATCTCACCTTTGACGAACATTGTTAATATAGCGTCTGCAATTATTCTCTGTCTGATTGTCGCTGTTGTTGTCTTCATGATTGTATATGTTCTAATTGTTATTACTTTGTTTTCAAGCTATGCAAGTCCAATAGTCAACTATGTACTGGATAGCCTCGTCTTTGTAGTCTACATTGTAGAGCTTACAGGCTTCTGCCTCACTCATGACGGCTAACGCTGCCAGTTCGTTGTTCATGTTGTCGATGTTTGTCATAGCTGTATATACTTTATTATATTTTTTATACTGCAAATATATACTATAAGCATATATTATAGTATATGTTTAAGGTTAATAAAATATAATACAGTATATTTTTTCAAGTCTCATATATCCATACATTATATATATGGCTATTTTTGCATAAGAAACATCTAAATATTATAGTATATGGCTTTAAGGATAAAAGAGGTTTGCAAAGAGAAAGGTACTACTCTAACCGAACTTGCAGAGAAAATGGGGATTGCACAAGGCAACTTATCTAAAATGCTAAATGGAAATCCGACTCTTGAAACATTAGATAAAGTGGCTGAAGTTTTAGGAGTAAGCACAGGCGAACTTTTTGAGCACACCCTGGCCGATCCCAACACGATCACCTGCCCGAAGTGTGGAACGAGGTTTAAGATGGAGGAATAGAAGTATGAAAATATTATTCTCTATTTTGGAAAAATACTCACATGGTGAATTTGATTATAATAAGGGAGATAAGCTAAACGAGAAATCCAATAAAGTCCCTAATGAACATGGAGTGTATATCATTTTTAAAAACAAAACTACATTTGAAAATATTTTATATATTGGAGCTTCAGGTAAAATAAAGCAAAATGGCTCTTTTCCTAAGCAAGCATTAAGGGAAAGGATCAATAACAAACAAAATGGAAAAAAACGCCAACAATATTTTGAAGAAAGTATTGTTGGAGATATACATAAACTTGTAATTCAGTGGTTTCAAACAAAAGACACACAATTCATAGATCTGCCACTTTATGTTGAAGCCTGCTTAATCCAAGAATATTATCTAAAAAAAGGAAAACTTCCTCTTTGGAACAGGGAATTTTGAAGCCGGACTAACTCCAACTTCCTTCTATCTATATCAAACCTCATAAAAGATAAATAATAAATGAAAGATGAAGAATTAGATCAAATGTTAAATGAGTCAGATGAAATCATTCAACATATGAAACAACAAGAAGAGATCGGTTTACGTGATGTACTCAGGTATTTTGATCGAATCCACGATAAACTTTTCTCATTCAACAATATGCTAATAGCAGGATACTTTATCTTAATTGCCGCTCCGCAAACAAAAACAAGTCCATGGTGGATGCTTTTACCAATCTTCAATATGTTGATTTTAATCTATGTTGATTATGAAATGATGGAAAAAAGTAGATTTGAAAGTGCTATTATGAGTAAAACACCTGGAGAGATTGAAAAATACGGCAAAGAGATTAATAAAACAACTAATCGTTCGCTGTCAACAATCATATTTACTATCTTCGTGACTATAATTTTCATAATTCAATTACTGATATTCGTATAATTTAAAATCAGATACTATGGACACAACACTATTTCTATCAATCATAACAATAGCAGTTTCACTTACAAATTTCTTTTTCCTATTTTACATTGCTAAAAAGAAATCCTATGTTGAAGAAAAAGGAAAAAATCTTGCAACTAAAGAAGATATCGAAGATATTACTCAAAAAATAGAGTCCGTTAAGGAAAGCTATAATAAATCATTAGAAATTCATAAAATTGGACTTCAAATAGAATTTGAACAAGCCAGATATATGATAAGTCTATGTAATAAGATTGATGAACGATTAATTGAATTACTACTTATTTGTATCAAATCCATTGAACATGAAAATCTAAAAATAGATCCTTCTGATAAATTTTATATTAAAGGGGTAGCTGAATTAGGTGAATTTTTAAAATCTTATAGACACCGATATGGACATATTAAATATGCACAATTAATTATAGAACAATATGAAATTCTATTTGGACTATACCAATTAGAAAATGAAGGATCAATATATACAATTCAATATAAAAACGCTGTCATAGTATTAGAAGATAATATTAACAATTTTTTATCCTTATTTCTTCCTCGATTAGACATTGAAGATAAGCCGGCCTAATCCCCCGGCTTTACCCTTTTCATCATCTCCCCATATATCCAATCCACATCCTGACGGAAATACTTATACAACTGATAAGAGAATACCAGATTATTACGGTTATCTGATATGGCCGTCTGCGCGCTAACGCCTAAGACCTCCGCTAATTTATTCCGAAGGCCGTTCTTCATCTTCCCGCCGGCGAGAGTGCTTGGAGAGTACAAAAACAGGATGATAAAGATGAATTTCTTTCTTTGGGTAACATTCCCTACCCTAAACGTTTCCTTTTGAGATATGATCTCCTGGAACCACGTATATAACGTCCCTATCATATCAAGGTCGGTCAATGTAGGCTCTGTTAGTTCTTTCTCTCTTTCTGACAACTTGGATTTCTGTTCCCTGATAGATTTTATTTCTGCTATTTCTGAAAACATGGCACGATTATTTTAAAGTAAATAGTATATTTGCACTATTCAAAATCGTGTTAAGAGGTAACGTTACTGGTGGTTCGGGGCGTTGCCTCTCGTGTTTTAGAATGGTAGATCATCTTTTGGCGGCTCAGGTTGATAGGGTTCCGGCTGTGGACTGGCTTCTTGCTGGGCAGGTCTACTTCCTAATAGCTCCAGCTTATCAACAAATATTTCTGTCACATACCGCTTCGATCCTGTCTTATCCTCATACTGCCGGGTCTTGATCTTTCCCTCAATATAGATTTGAGATCCTTTCTTGACAAACTTCTCCACGACCTCGGCAAGTCCTTTCCAAAAGACAAGGCTATGCCATTCCGTGCGATCTGGAACCTGGGTGCCGTTTTGAAGGGTGTAACCTTTCTCTGTAGTGGCAAGTGAAATGTTAGCAACCTTTGTTCCGGCTACTTCTTTCACTTCAGGATCTTTGCCGGTATGACCGAGAAGGATTACTTTATTTACGCTCATGATTATGCTATTTGATTATATTTTTCTGCTATTTTCCCGAATCTTTCCGGATCGATCAACTTTGTAACGAATACATTGAAAGCCTCTGTTGCTCTTTGGGAGTTATCTGAAGTCTCACTTTTACCCGATATGGAAGCTGCCAGTTCTGCTGTGTATCTTTCTGTAACAGGTAATAGAAGATAGTCCATTTTATCCGAGTGTATTCCAAATATCTCATAAGCATCTTCCCGGTAGAACTTAACCAATACCCTGCTACTTTGGCAAAAGATATTGATTAGCATTGAAAGGCTGGCAATTCTGTTATCGACTCCAGAAATATTATGATCAAGCATGATCTGGCTGATTGAGTATTTTAGAATGTCTATGTCTTTCATGAAACAGTCTTCCATATCCTGCAAGACAGAAGCAAATATTTCAGGATAGACATTGACGTGTGAACGCATATCCAAGTTGTACTTTGCTATTTCATACTCCGCCTTTTGGAAATCCCGTTTAGCGGAGAATCTGAATAATCCTGCTGTTTTAAGTTCTTCTTTTAGCATCAGGATATGGTTATACACCTGGTCATTAATAAATAACCCGGAGTATTGTAAGGTATGTTCCTTTGTTACTCCGGGCAGAGGGTTGATATGTTCTTTTTTGTAGTCGGCTATCGCTTGAACGTAGCCGCAGTAATTAATGTTCATGATGGTTTTTTAGTTTTATGTTTTATAGTCTGAAAAGCAAAAGAGTTTACAAAGGCCGGGTAGTTGTAGCTGCTCGGCCTTGCCGTTCTATTTCGTGGGGTCACGAAAAAGGTTCATGTATTTCGTGAATTGAGCCTAATCGTCGTCAAAATCTTCACTATGCAAATTATATCCGGCTAATATGGCTTTCTTCAATTCTTCCCGCAGATCGCAGTCTCCGGATCCGGAAGAGATCATCCGATCGGCTATTTCATAGGCCCGTTCCTCCAGCGATTTTTCACCAACTTTCGAGTACTGAATAGCCATACGAGTATTGTATTGCTCACCTTTGTGATCAATGGTCTGGCTAATACTCATTTCACCGGCATTTATGTTTATGGCCTCTTGCGACCACCTTAGTATCATGAATTGAGTTAGTTTCAATAGATACTCCCCACCTTCGTTTACAATGTTCTCTAAGAATTTGCAAACTACTTGATTTTCTTCTTTTGTAAGTTTCATGATTTTTTAGATGTTAATTATTAAGCCGCCTGCATTTGCTCGCCTTATAAATGAGGTGAGCAAAACGTTCAGACCTTATTGTATGTTGAATACACCATCAATGTATTTATCTACGATACGATTGTTAGAAATATCGTATTTTTCACTCCAGTTAGACTTATTGTAATATTCTAATATTTCAGATGAAGTCCTCTTTATGCTCTTAATATGAGCGTATTCATTCAACTTATTTATGTACTTATCTGGAATTATTTGCAAACAATAGTGTTTGCCAGTATTATCAATAATAGGCTTATCATCCTGTATGATAAAGTAATAATCAATTCCATACCTTTCAAGCCAGTAAGCAATCCTGTAAGCAAGATAGCAACACCCACCGGAGTTAATTTCGTAACTCCGGTTGACCGGCAGCAAACCGACTGATATCTTCCAAGCATCTCGCTATTAATTCGAGTTGCCTTCTGTTTACTGTGATTTGATAAAGATTGTTCTGTTCCATTTTTTATTTTTGATTGATTTTTAGAATAGTAGTAGGCCTTATTTTATTTTTTCGCCCAATTTTAAAATAAAGACTTCGTGATTTGGTGCTCCCCAGGCGGGATTACCTTTGCCGATAGAGATGCTATTGAGTTTAAATAGCATGGTGCGCTTAGTGTAGCCGTAGCGGAAGCGGACGTGAGTATATTCCTCTTGATGGAATCCATCACCGCGAGTAACACACGAGATGCAGTTTGCTTTCTTGCACCAAAAGCCTGTTTTATCATGACTATTGTGGCCTTTACACTTCGCAAGTCGCTTAATCCAGTAATCTGTTATCTTCCGGTATTCTTCAGGCTTCTCGCCGCTCTCGATCATGAGATACCAAACAGCCTTTAGAGGTAAGTCAAGTATTCTCATAACCCAAGCTCTCCCTGTTTGTTCTTACCTAAGAGAACAGAGTTTACACGGCTGATCTCATCGTCTATTAACTTCTCCTGCCTCTTTGATGCCTGAAGCGTGATCGACGACCTGGTTCTGAAATACTCTTTTTGAAGCTGGCGCAATTTAACAACAGCTTCAAAGAATTGCTTAGGTTTCATTGCATTCTCCTTTCTTCACTAAAAACTCACACTTCTTTCCCGGCTTCTCGTCCGGTTCTGTCTTCTTGGATTCTGCCTCGGTCGTGTACAACTGGCAGTCGTGCCGATCCGGACAGGTGTTGCCATAGCATTTTATTTGATGTTTCATGATTTAATGGAATAATGTTTTTTCTATTTCGTAATTGTAAACCAATATCTCGGTTCGTTTCTCTACTCTCTGCCCACGACCAGGATGATTAACCTTGAGGTCTAACTCTACAGTTCGGAAATTCCAACCAAATTTCAAGATGAAGTAACGGAGTGTCTGACACCAGTAGTTTGATAAGATAAATTTTCCTTTGATAGTAGAAAGCTGCTGGAGGAGATTAAACAGGTCAGTATGAGTATATCCGGAATAATGTTGCTGTACGCATCCCGGATAGGGTGGATCAAGATAGAAAAAGGTGTTTTCTGAATCTCTTTCCTTGATTACACGCAAAGCGTCCCTGCAGGAAATCTGCACCTGGTCCAACCGATCACGTAACTGTTCTCCAAACTCAATCCGTTTGTTCTTTATAAATACTCCTGAATGCGATCCAGAAGTACCATTACACCATTTCCAACCACCGTGCATTGAACCGGCAAAGGATCCGTTCGTTATCATCCAGACCGCCCATGCTTTTTCTATGTTGGATGCTTCACACCGGCCGTTCCAAACATCCTTTGCGTAGTAGTACATCTTTTCGCAATGCAAAGTAGATTGTATCTTTTCTTGCAGTTCAGGAAAACTGTTTTGCGCTGCCAGGTAGAAATTTATCAACATATTGTTGTGATCGTTGATCACTTCTATTCCAGCTTTTGGTTTCCGGAAGAAAACAGCCCCGCCGCCGAAGAATGGCTCACAATACAACTTATGCGCTGGCATCATAGAAATAATGGTATCGGCCATTCGTTGCTTGCCACCGTAATATGTAATCGGAGTTCTCATACAAACAACCTTTTCTGCACTTCGCTTAATAACTTATTCGCATCAGCAAAGAAGTTTTTCTTTATCTCAAATCCATAAGTCCTACGGTCGCATTGATCGGAGGCAAGCAGGGTACTACCACTTCCAGCACACGGATCGATAACAACATCGCCTTTGTCCGTAAATATTTCTATCAATCTACGAAGAAGCGGTACAGGCTTTTGTGTGGGATGAATTTTCGGGGTTTCGTTATCTCTTACCCAGTCTATACAATTAAATATCATCCTTCCATCATTATTGAACTTGGGAAGCTTATTACGATATAGCAAAAGGCCATATTCGCAATTCATGACAACCTTCATGTTTGCTTTCAGTACTTGGGCTGAATAATCTTTACGAAATACAAGCGGGATATAATTGTTTAGCCCGTAACGCTTTCCAAGTTCAATATACCGGAACTGATCTTCAAACTCACAGAATAGTATCATACATGGGGCTTTGCCTTTTTCTTTTGGTTCCTTTATAAGCATCTGGGAACAGAAGTGCATAAATTCCGCAGGCCGAAAGTCCTTATCTGTATCAAAAAATTCTTTCCCAGCTTTATTGCTCTCGCCATTCTTATTATCGCCATCAACATACCAAGAAGGATTAGAGGCATATGCTTTATTTCCTAAATTGTATGGAACATCTGCAATAATTAGCTGGGCTTTAGGAATTCCATAAACTTTATAATTCTGGAAATGGTCGTTGAATAATTCTATATTTTTCATGCTGCAATTGATTTTAATTCAATTAATTTTCTCGCCAAAGCCTCACATAACGCTTTAGCCATACCTACCTCGACCGCGTTCCCGATATATTTCTTTTGCTCGGCTTGCGTGCCGATCAATCTGTAGTTCTCCGGGAATCCCATGATGCGTTTCAACTCTGGAATCTTCAACATCCTCATTAGGATATCCACTATCTGATACATGGCCATGAACTCCTTTATCTTTTTCACAATAGGGATATCATCCTCGTATATCTCGATAATGATATTGCCATCAGAGTCTATCTTGACAAATGGTGGCAAGTTTTCCGAAATACTGGATGCGTTCACCAAATAAGGAGGCATCTTATCCATTCGTGCTATCAGGGTGAAACAAGGCTTATCCACCGATCCACCAGCAGAGGCAAACTGTGGGTTCATCAGATAATGCCATTCTCGGTTAGCCGTTATTACCGGAGCCGGCTCATTGACTCCACTACCGACATTACTGAAATTGGTATTCATTACCCACGGACAACTTACCAAGTTATATTTAGGATTAGCCGTTATCGCTCCGAGAGGGCGATCCGTTCCGGCCGGCTTACTTTGTCCGAATTGCTGATCCATAAACTGGCATGAGATTAGCCGTTGTTTCGGGTTCGCTAATATGGCCGGAGCAGGATGATAGATATCCGAATGCTGGCCACCACCGGAATAATAGTTCATAATGAACGGGGTTACAAGCGATAACCGATCCTTCGTCAGTAATGTCGGGCACGGAGCCTGTATATCTTTGGCTGTATCATTAAAACTGTACGAACAAAGAAATTTAGGTGATACATAATTGAATCTGTCCTTTGTCGGCACTGTTGGACATGGGCTATCAACTTTACTCACATTATCACCGTTACCGTAGTAGGCAGTGAGGAACTTTGTACTTACCAGAGAGTGATTGTCCTTGCATTTGATTGTATGTGCCGGACCCGTGATTGGGATATTTTTACTATCCGGATGACCACTGAAGTACTTTGAGAGGAATTGCGTTTGAACAACACCTAACCTTCCCTGGCAGCTAACCACTGGACAAGGCTCATCCATGCTTGGTGGAATGTGTTTGCCTGTTTTCCCGTTAATAGAATTGTATTTTAGCATCCATTTATCCTTGCCTCCTGCTACGTGACGGATAAGACCGGCATAAACCCTCTCAAACGTCTTGGGTGAAAGAGGTTTCTTTCTCATGAAAATACTTGTGCCTTCGTCTTCCAGATCCAGAACATCCTTAACTGGCTTCCATTTCTGCAACTCGCCGAATAGGGTTGTAGCCCCTTCCTTGCAATGAGTCGGCTCCGGCCAGACGATCGGCATATTCTTTTTAGCGAACTGACCGAAGAACCTTTTCCTGGAAGTGTACGCCCCGAAGTCGGCAGCGTTCAATATCCGATGGTCAAACCGATATCCATACTTCTTGACCGCGTTCACCCAGCGGAGATATAAGCGCCCTCGATCTTTTGACACCGGTTTGCCATTTTCATCCAGATCGCCCCAGCACATGAACTCTTCGACGTTCTCTATTTGGATCAGATCAGGATTGATGGCGTCAATGTACCGGAAGAGATGTTCCGCCAGCGTTCTACTGTCGGCATCACGCGCTTGGCCACCTTTTGCCTTACTGAAATTGGTACATTCCAAACTGGCCCAAAGGACGATCTTTGCATTCGGGTTTCGGAACCGGATCTTTTTAACCAAGTTCACGATAGGAGACAAATCTAACGTTCGCATATCCTCTGTGAAATGTAGTGCGTACGGATGATTTGCCATGTGGCTGGCTATTGCGTTTTTGTCATGGTTTACGCAAGCGATCACTTTTGCAACCGAATGGTTATTGATCCTTGCAAGTTCTACACCGGTGGATGTTCCGCCTGCTCCACAAAACAGATCAACATAGTAAATATCTACATCATCAGATTTGCGCAATTCCGTTAAGTGCTGCAGGAGGACAATCGTTTTAAACAATGCTTCTGCGTGTGTCATTTCCCCTCCTTTCTGCAAGTACACCTCTTGCATCTTTGGTAAATACTTACCCGGTCTTTCTCAGATCGAAATAAAAAGGGACATCCGAATGACTTATCGAGTGCCCCGTAATAACCGCAATTGTCCGGTTTTCTGAATGTCTTTTGAAATATCAGGTTGGGAAGTTTTAGGGCTTCCTCGGCCTGGTCTTTGGATAGAAGATGATAAAACATATTATTTTGTTGTTTCTTTTCGTTTCTTGTACTCTAAAAATTCGGCATAAGTTATGCCAGTAGTATTCTTTGCTTCAACACTTGGCTTAAACGCATCAGCAGCTTTTATAGCTTCATTTTGTGCCTGCGTATCCCTGTGAATATCATATTTTGCCAGCCAATTCATAATAACCTCCCCATCTATACGACCAAAGACTTGTCCGAAATAACCTTTCTTGGCCATTTTGAAAAAGAGCTTGAAATCTTCTGGTTTATAATGTGGATATTCTTCACGAACAAGGTCTATAGTGTCTTTTATCTGAAAAGGGTCCATTGTCCCATTCGTTGAATAAAAGTTCACAAACTGCTCAAACCATGTGTACATCAAAGAATTTATAAAAATGTCGTCATAATTCTTCCACAGTTCGGATATTGAAGGAGAAACCGCATTGAATACGTCAATCGCCGTCTTTGGATTTATACTGTTCCAGTACGGCTCTGGCGAATTGGCCCACAGTTTCACGGCTTGCGGCTTTGTTTCCGGCAGACTTGGCAGAAGGTCCAAATCCGGCCTTTGGTATCGTACTACTTGATTTTCCATTGAATTTCTCATTATTAGCCCATGTTGCAAGTCTTTTGGCGACTTCCCATGTTTTATTCGTTTCAAATCTCATCTTAGTTTCTGACTTATTCAGTTCAGACCAGTAATCAAAGAAAGCTCGGATCATTTCCTTTCCGTATCGCTCCATATACGGGACAAGGGATTGCCCAAAATCATTTCTCCGTTTGAGCGTAGCGGCTTTAGCCGCGGCAAGTTTCTTAGCTTGCTCGGCTTTCTTTGCCTCTACGTTAGTAGAGGTTTCTTTAGATAAAGAGTTATTATATTCTTCTTCTTTCTTTAAGGTTGTGTCACCTGTGTGTCGAGGTTGTGTCGCTAACTGTGTCGTTAGCTGTGTCACTAATTCAGTTAACCTTTTGATTTCTTGATTTATACCTGTGTCATTTACTGTGTCATTTGCTGTGCCAGAACTGTTATATTCATTGTATTTACAAAGAGATATAACATTCATACCCTGACTATTGTCAGTAGTAATCATTTTTTCCTTTATCAATTTAGAAAGAAATGTTCTGACGGCTCTTTCACTCCACGACCATTTTTTTGAAAGGAAGCGTATAGATGCAGGATATTGACCTCTGCCGTATGTTATTTCCCTACCTCCGATACATTCAGTCGTGTCGGTTGCCTCAAATCGTGCCGATTGGATTAAATCAAGCCACGCTTCGCACTCCGAAAATGTCCGGGCTGCTTCCCAAATCTTATTAGAGAAAAACTTACGTGAGAGCATTATGAATCCTTTCTCCATATCACTCTTTTATATAAATCGCATTTGAATTGACTGTCTTAGTAACTCCTATCTTTCCGGAAGAAAAAAGCTCATTAAGTTCTTTTCTTGCCTCTGAATGGATCGCATTCATCAACTCCACCTCCGGCACATGATCCGGCGTTATCTTTTCTAACCGTCTCTTTTCTTGAAGACGATTGATTATACTTAGTATGTCCATATCAAAAATATACGTTAGTTAATTGTCTACCATTAGAAGTCACTTGCCACAGTCCCCGACCTGTTGGATCTACCAGCTTTAGGTCTTTCACTTCTCCAAATTGTTCGATATTACCACATAGGTCAACGATCCAACCCGATTCTTTAGATGGGTGCGGACGGATTGCCCGGCCGACTATCTGGTACCACATCGCCAATGACATCGTAGGACGTGCCATTACAATCGTATCAAGTTCTGGATAATCGAAACCGGTCGTGAGTACCCCAACATTAGCGACAACTGGTATCCGGCCAGACTTGAAAGCCTCAAGTATTTGTTCTCGTTCTTTCTTTGGAGTTTCGCCCGAAACGATAGCACAGCCAGGAATTGACCAAGTCAACTTCTCTGCCTCTTTCAAAAACCGAGTAAAAACAAGAATGCCTTTCCGCTTACCGCCTTGTTTAGGATTAAGTAGTCGTTGGACAATATGGACAACATAACTGTAGAAGTCTATTCGCTCATACTCTCTTTGTACTGATTTATCGGTATAGTCGGCACCGGTAGTATTTACTTTCAAATTAAGCTCGTTCCATCCTACCGGATTCATCGAATAGTAATTTAGCTTTGCCAGATATCCCATATCCAAAAGAGTAGAAACCTGTACATGATAGATTACCTCTTTGAATATAGCCGGTCGAGTGCGGGTTAAAAACTTCAACATAGAGCCAAACCTTTTTGAAGAACTTAACCGGTAAGGTGTTGCTGTCAAACCAAGAACCTTGCACTTCACATCATCAAAGAAATCCTTGTACATTCCTTCTTTAGGATTGACAAGGTGGCATTCGTCAACGATTATGTTCTTGAAGTGGGTAAACAGTTCCGGATGCCCCTTTACACTACCAATGGTAGCGAATGTTATCCGGTTTATCTCTTTTGAGTTGAAAGAGGCTGAATAGATACTACAATCCAGAATCCCATAAGAACACAACTTCTTGAAATTCTGCTCAAGTATCTCTTTGCTGGGTTGAAAAACCAATGTATGGCCGTCTAACCGACTTGCAATGTCAGCAATAACCAAAGACTTTCCGGAGCCAGTAGGTAACACCATGATAGCGTTCTTAACCGTTTTAGACTTGAAATAGGTAACGGCGGCATCAGAGGCTTTCTGTTGGTAATCACGAAGCGTAAAACTCATACACCTTTCTCCTTTCGTAATTTCTTATTAAGTACCTTGTAATACTTGATTAACTGCTCGTACTCGAAATCAGAAAACTTTCGACTGATACCCTGTTTCGCTTCAAGCAAGATTACTCTCTGTTCACCATACTTGGCAATCAAGCCTTTTCGATAGTTCTGAATGTTACCCTCCATGAAGCGGTTACAGTGCCGACATTGAGCGTTGCAGTTCATTTCATCGAAACGGGTACTCATGTGCTGTCGATTTATGTAATGCCCGTTATCTGCCTGCTCAAACGGTTTAAGCTGCCCACAGGAGATACATTTAAAATAACCGTTCGGCATACAATCACGAAGCCGGATGAACAAGGAAAACTCTTTATCAAGTTTCGCTTTCAAATCCGGCTTCTTCTTAACTGTCACCCCTGCTTTATCAAATAAGGGTAAAGGCTTGTCTTTCTTCTTAGCCTTTCGTTTTATGTAATACATAGTCAGTCATAATTATAGTTATCAAAATCATCCGACTCATAATCCGGCATATCATTACCAAAATCCATTATCATCCCCTCCTCTCTTTTGATTTATCAAGCATAGCCCAATCCACGTTAGAGCCATAATACCAAGAATGGCAGCGACTATTAATAAAGCCTCTGACCAACTATTTAAAGATTCTATATTCATGGTGATAAAATTTTGTTCAATAGGAAGCCCCGGAGCGGATTCCCCGGGGCACAAACATCATTGCCAACGTACCGATGGCTGCGTACCGATAAATTCGCTCTGCAGAGCTAAAGCCACTTTCGCATTACTTCGCTTGGGTTTGTGGACGGTGCCGGAGTCGAACCAGCCTCAATCATGTTAATTGGATGCACACCACTAAGCACTAACCGATATGCTAACCGCCCGTGTGCCGTCTTTCCGGCTGTCATCGGTGTTGCACCCGAACCACTCGTTCACCCATGAGCTTACGCTGGGGTATGCTTTTGCATACGTTTCTGTCTTTCCAGAATGCCAACATCATGAACCGCCATGTCGTCACCGTCACCTGCCGCATGATTTTGCGGATATCCACCTCGATAAATACTCTCTGGGACTCATTTCGGATTTACCCATACCCTTTTTATCTACTACTCTATCGGCTTTCCTATCTTCGGACAGACCCGACACCCATCTTCGATTCGGATAGAGTGGTGCGTTCATTGATACAAGACTGTGGATAGGCGGGGATTCCAACCCCAATGCGCCTATTTGCGCTGGCTCTATGTCTACCTATCCGTTTACCCGTCACATCTTCACAGACTGGACGAGTATTGAATAATTACAAACGTATTTTCCTATCAGTTCCTACCTGCGTACCACATCGGTGGCATACCCGCTTCGGCTTAATAGGAACGATTACAAAAACTACTCTACATGAAATGAGTGCCCGGATACCGAACCAACGGACACCGGGCTCAATTTAGTTTTTACCAGAATAAGCCATAGAAAATTCACGGGGAATAAACCGACCGATAGAAATTGGTTTAGCGACTTCAATCATCGTGTGAATTTCTTTCCTCTCGAAAGGATTACCCTTTTCTTTGGCTTCTTGCTCGTGTTCATCCTGCTTCTTTTTCAGATAAGAAGTTATCAACATCATTGCTCGGTCAACATTATAAGTGTGGACAACAAATGTCGCTGAACGTTCATCCTCGTCAAATAGAATTTTTGTTTCTATCTGGTAAAACTTCCGATCACTATTCTTTGGTTCTTCCTCTTCATCAACGTCCGGCTTGTCATCAGGATCATTATCGGGAAAATCCAAAGGCAAGGTATCGATCTTCTTTTCTTTTAATGTGTCAGTAAGGATTACACAGGAATCAAACTCTTTAACCATGTTAATAATGAAGCCTGCCGTAAAGTTCAGTTCAATATAATCCTTTAAGAGAAGAAGTGCAGAATCTACACTGGTTGCATAAAACAGGAATTTACACTTTTTGCTGTCAATAGTAGCCTGAGCAATATAAGGCTGTAAGTAGTCATTTACCAACTCAACAGCCAAACGTTTTTGATTACTTACCTCTATATCCTTTGTTATATCACCAGACTCATAACAGAATCGAATTTGAGCAAGAACATCTTGGTCTATCAATGTTCCTCTCTGGAATAGTAATTCATTACGTTCAATAGACACAACTTCACTTGTATCTTCATCAATAAAGTCCTCTGTCCATGTTTTTAGGACCCGTTGAGCAAGGTATTTATTGAGCATCTTTTTGGGATCAGATGTAAAATACCTTATTTCGTTATTCTTTGTCTCTATCATGCTATACCGGTTTAATAGATTCCTCACTATGAATAATCATTCCCTTCTTAGAGACTTCTCCCTTAGCGGTTATAGGGAACGTTTTCAAACATCCCCAATCAGCAGACATTTCTACGCCTACACACTCTTTGTCTTTAAAATAAAAATGCTGGCCTTCTTTGAGATTATGTGTCTCGTAAAAATCAGCGATCATTTCTTCTCCTACCTGCTGTCGCAGATCCCGAATCTCCTGTTGTTTTTGGGAGATCAGAGCTTTCATTTGTTCGATTTTCTCTTTTCGTGTCATATAAATTCTTGATTGCGTTGAATTTCTTGTTGTATATGGATTAAGAATTGATTCTCATTCGGCGCAGGTAAATAAATACCGGCTTGGGCTGATGAATAATTCCTAAACCTCTCTATCGCAGTTGTCATTTCGCCTGTAGTAAGATCGGAACTGCTTCTCATATAGGTGATCTCATACCCTTTTTTGTTTACTTTCTTTCGCTCGAACAGATCACGGTTACAAGTCTTTTTGAAGTAATCCAGTTTAACTTCTTCGAGGCTGTACCCTGTTTCACAGGCGAACCAACTAAGGATCAAATGCAAATATGCGTTTTGGCTTAAAGAGCGATTGGGAAGCCTTTTCTTGACCTCGACAACCGCTCTTTCTTTGAATAGCTTATTTACATACTCTTTATACTTGTCAACTTCGTAAGGATTATTCAAGTTGAAAATCATTCTAACCCAAAGATTTTAGTATCTGTTATAAGCTCTCTGTTTTCTTCTAAGAACCTGATAAAATCCTCACAATGATTAGTAAGAATAGGTATATCACGCTCTGGATTGAACACATAGGTTTCCGTATAGGTATCTACCACATAACCGCCTTTGTTGAACTCCACGATATTATACTCGAACGTCCGTACATCCGAACCGTTCTGCATAAGAGCGTATGGATAAACAAGATGCTGGTGGTGATCCTTAAACTTTCCAACCGTATAACTTCCGGTCGTTTTGATGTCGTGAACAGTGGTAGGCATCAGTTCATCAATCAGACCATAGACCAAAACATTACCGTATGCAGTTGGCAGGATTGCTTCTACTCTAATCTGCGTCAACGCACCTTTGAAATAATCTGCGAACTCGCAACAGAGAGAGACAGGAAAGGAGAAAGTACGATTGTTATAAATCGCTCGATACCAAACTGCATTTTTATCATCTGCCACACGTTCAACTTCTACATCCTTCGGCTTCCGATGTTCGATTAAAGCGTCTACAAGCTCATTGAAACAAGTGCCACGATCTGCTTTCTCGCTGTCGAAAGGTTTACGATTAATGCGGTCGATGAGTTCTTGAAACTGCAACTCGTGAAACTGTTCGGCTGTGTGGGGTGGGTTTTCAGACCACCCCCAGTATTTTTCCCAAACCACATCACTATTCAAATACCCCCAAAAGGAATCAAGAATAGTGGCGTAGAATTTATATTTAGGCTGCTGCATCACTGTACATTTTAGTATTCTTGTCAAAGACCAATCCAAGTTCTTTAGCCTTAGCCGCCAACATCATAGACGCTTTCATTTTTGAACTTCCAACATGGTTGAAATCGTCAATATGCGCAATGAAGTCATTCGCTGATGCTGCATCCCCAACCAATTCCAAACACCCTGTTATGTCTGATAAAACCTTGTTATATGCTTCTTGTTCTGCCTTTTTAGCTTGCAGCATACCAAGATAAGGGGCAATAATCCGAGTAGCGATAAAATCGTTCTTCGCTGTGGGTTTCCCTTGTGCATCTATAATAGTAGGAACCTCCATAACAGATGGCAAGTTACAGGTGTTCTTTCCGTCATTTCTATTTGTCGGATCGAATGTGATCGTTCTTTTTACCCGGCCATTCTCATTACGCATTTCCATATACCCTAACAAATCCAATTCCGTAACGATCGAATTGTAAGATTTTTCTCTTAATGCAGGAACAAAAACCGTATCATCCCCCTCTTTTCGTGTATCCCTGTGAGCGACAAAAATGACGTTTTTATTCAAATCCGACAGACAGCGAACGAACCATGAAAATTCTTGATTGATACCACCCCAATCCCTGATTTGAGGCTGTCGGGTTCCACATTTGTAAGAAATAATGAAATCCATCATCTTACCGATAGTATCTACCACAATAGATTGATAAGCCGATAAATTTTCTTTCATAAGTTCCTTCATGTCGTTCCACGAGGTTACTTGTACAATATCTACGCCTTGTAAATTTGAATCATTTACCCGCTTAACCCCATTATCGAAGTCAAGCAATAATGGCATTGGAGCACTCAAAGCAACTGTCGTTTTCCCAAAACCGGCCTGTCCATAAAGCATTATCTTTACGTTTGTCGGGATACTTAATTCTGTACTCTTCTTAATTAGTGACATAATCGTGTTATTTTAATGTTAATACTAAATATTGTCAGCCTCCGGGAGTCGAACCCGGCCCAGTCTCGCTTGACAAGGAGAAAACATTCAGGCTGCCCCGGTCAACCCGGTTAAGCAACTTATTAATAAACAGCCTTCACAGGTTAGTTAAATTCATTCTCTTTCAACCATGATTCAAAGTCATCACGATTGATAATTACGTTTCGTCCTTTCTTGACACAACGAAGAGAACCATCACGAAGCGCATTAGCAACTTTCCGGCGGGAACCGGCTTCACGTTCTGCCTCTGATCGGTTCATTGTAGGTTTAAGTACACCTATTGTTCTAAGAGTAGTTCGAACTGTTTCAGTGATAAGCCTTTTTGATTTACTCTCTGCGTATTGTTCTGCAATGTCCAATACCTCTAAAGGGGAGTACATTCTATTTTCAAGTGTCATACTGCTAATGGCATATTGCGCCCTCTCGCTCTTACACGGATACGGGCGATAAGTTCCACATTGGCGTTGGAACGGGTTCGGATTCTTTGCCGTCTCATGTCAAAATGACTATCTAAACAAAGGATTATCAAAAGAACACAAGCAACTGCTGATCTCATGGCTGGTGTAAAATCCAGTGTCAACCTGATGCCGGATAACCTTTCAGCCAATTTTAGTGCTAATTCCCTCCCATTCCGAACGCCCAAAATCAAAAATGCCGTCTGAAGCTGGTTATTTATCGTGCTTACTGCACGATGCTTCAATACGGCAATCTCCTTTTTCTCATACCCGGCAGCGTACATCTGTGCTGTGATGTCACATTCAGGTGTTAGTTCGGTGAAAACTTCCATAATCGTGTGTGTTGATTGGTTAAGTCTTCTCTATATTATTAATGATATAAAGAAACCCCACCCTGCTGTTTTTCGAAACAGAATACGGCGGTTTCCCTTCTTTGGTTTTCACCCCATCTTTACGAAGATCATTATTAATACGAAAAGCCTCAGAGCGAAAGCCCATCACATCCGACACTTCAGACAACGGGATCGCTTTAGGCTTACCCGGTTTTACTTTCAAAATTGTTTCTCTGATTGTTGCCATAAATTGTAATTTTAAATTGATTGTGGAGAAGCCCCGACTCGAACGGAGATTCACGTCTGAACTTATTTGCATTTTTGATTAGAAGGATTCGAACCTTCACCTTTTCGCGACTTTGTGCAACCATTACACCGTAACCATTTCTGCAAATAAAGCGTCTACCAATTCCGCCACTTCTCCATTTGCCGGGACTTTCACCCGGCTTATTTCACAACCTTACTGCTACCGGTTATATGATTCACTGCTGTACACACAGTGCATAGCCATTGATAGCGCCGAGGACTACCGCTTTAGTAAGGTCATAATATTTTACCACTTCTTTTCTTTATAGGTCACTATCGTAAAGATCACCGCCATCACACAATAAAATGCGTGAAACGGATTGAAGAACGTTCCTATAAAACATACCACGGCAAACAAAGCCGTTATAATACAGATTGCAGCCTGGATAGGTGAAACAAACTGTATAGAACCAATTTTCTTTTTCATAAGCGTTAGAATTAATTTGTGCCCGCCATACCTTCTACGGATTGTTTCCGGTATCGAGACCGGACGGGCTATTTTATAAAGCAGTATTCGATAGATCGTTTAACACCGATCCGGGACAAGTCTACCGGACATCACGAACACGACGTTATACCCAATACTGCCAACCTTATTACCTTCATTAATAAGTTAGTTTATTATCCTTTCGTTTCAACCCCATTTCTGCGGGTACTAAGGTGTAAGTACGAGAAAGAACTAACAGAAGTGACCGGGTGAGATATTCTCTACGCCCACCCGACCGGGCTTTAGTAAGCCGTTATAAAGTTTTCTACTTTGAATGATCTGAAACCGTTTGCATCGACATCGAAGTAGCGGATAGTTTTATAGTTTTCTGATCCAGTGCCTTTGATAAGGTTCTGGACGTCTTTAAGCGTGCCTTTTGCTTTGCGAAGTGAACCGTCTGCCTTTTCGTAAGCGAACGTTACAATACCTTTGTGCATTTGTCTTGTCAACCGGTATAAAGCCCAAGCGCGAGAAAGACATACTGCGAACGCTTTACCTGTTGCTGCCATTAGTTCGTAGGCCATGCAAAATACTTTGTGTCTGAAATTTGAAGTTTTCATAATCGTGTGTGTTTATGTGATAATTCTATGCTATATATTGCCAATATTCGATTATGTACTGTCTGGCTTCTTCTTTGAAGTCTACATTGTACTCTTTGCAAGCCTCTTCTTCTGTCATTGCATCAAAGCGGGCTAATTCTTCGTTCATGTAATCTTCGTTTGTCATAACCGTGAATTTTAATGTGTTTGTATTATTGTATCATCAATTGAGTTTGCTAACTTTGCCTGTGATAGCGTTATCAATTATTTGATGATGCAAATATACTATAGAATTATAAAGTATCAAACAATTTACTTTATTAATTTAAAGCATAAACATTATTTAACCTTAGCGCGATTTCGCGTACATTATATTGAGTTATGAAGAAAGAGAGTTGGGCGTTATTATTAAGTTCTGTAGCTGTACTTATTAGTTTAGTTGCAATATGTGTAGCTTGTCCGCATAAAGCAGAATTGGGATTTGATTACCAAGGAGTGATAGTAGGAATATTATCATTGTTAGTTACCGTATTAATAGGATGGCAAATATATAATGCACTGGAAATCAAAAAGGAAATCAAAAAGGAAATAGACAGTAGTCTGTCTCAATTTGAAAAGCGTTCACTTGGTGCAATTATAAACTCTCAATACACTTATATCCTTAGAGATGCTTATATAGCAAAAACAATAAATGATTACAACAGATACATCCTTGATTTGGCCAACGGACTGTATTTTGCATCACTTATAAGTGATATAGAAAAAACAGATTTTTGCATTAGCAATGCTATCAATGCCTTGAAGAACAAAGGAAGTAAAATTGAAGAATCTTCTATAAAACAATTAAAAGAATCTTTGTATCTATGTACAGGGTACAGTAAAAAATCAATAGAGCTCTTAGAAAGTATTGGACATTTTTAGCTTTTGTTCTGCATCTAATGCTGCATTTTCAAACACTTCGTCTGATATATATAAAGCTCTCTTAGAATATAATAAATTGATGTCTCTGCGAAGTTTCTGTAGCATTAAAAGAAGAACAAAGCAGAATAAAAATAAAACAAAGATCGATATTGTAAAAAATATAAGCATATTGATGTCAAATAAAGCGACAACCCCAAAGTTGCGGTTTGAGGAAGTCGCCTATATAATCCCTTGCGGGAACAGTTAAACAATTTAGTCGGTATCATCCGCAACTTGATACAGATACAAATATACTTTATATTTCTAAAGTATACAAATTTTGGAATATAAACATGGGAATCATTGAAAGATTTTTTGAAACTATTGAAATGGCGGGTATTACTCCTTATGAAATAGAAACGAAATTAAGAGTAAAATCGGCTCAGTCTAAAATATCTCAAATGAAAGAAGGTAAAACAAAAGGAGGTAAAGAAAAAACGTTGCCTTCAGATATACTATCCGCAGTGTGCATCTCAAGAGATGATGTTAATGCGGACTATATATTAACAGGAAGAGGCGAACCGCTCAAAACACCGACTGTTACTCGAATAAACCATCCTAAAGGTGTTGAAAAATTAATACCTAATCAGGATGTTTTGCTCTATGATATCAGTGCGGCCGCAAATCTTAGGACTTTGTTGGGAGATAAAACGCAAAATATTATTGGAAAAATCAGTCTTCCAAACATTCCGAAGTGCGATGGAGCCGTCTACGTCAAGGGAGATTCTATGTATCCTCTACTTAAAGCAGGAGACATAGTAGCTTACAAAGAAATACACAACTTTGAAAACGTAGTTAAAGGTGAAATGTATTTAGTATCCTTTGAAATGGAAGGGGATGAGTATTTAACTGTAAAATACGTGAATAAATCTGATAAGCCTGGTCATATAAAACTTGTCAGTTATAATCCACACCATGACCCAATGGATATTCCTGTAGTTAGTATCAATGCAATGGCTTTAATAAAAGTAAGTATTAGAATGAATACGATGAGCTAAGTAAATGACTCAAATATAGACACTATATTAATATAAACTTAAAACTATACAATTATGTCATTTTGGTGGGTTATTTTAATAATTATCATAATGTTGGTCTTTGTCTATATTGGATCAGCCAACAAAGCAAAAGAGAGGAGAGAGAAGCAAGATTCTTTTATTAAAGAGCAGGAGAACAATGGCGTTCATTTATCTAACAAGACAAATATTGAAAATGGGATTATCGCTATAGATAAAAATAGAGAGAAAATCGTATATATAGATGACAAAGGTGACACCTTGATTAATAAGGAGTTTTCTTTTTCTGATATAATATCCTGCGAACTAATAAAAGACGGTGAAACTGTTTACAAGAAATCAACTATTCGGACTGTTGGTGGAGCATTAGTTGGCACCGTATTGGCTGGAGGCACCGGAGCAATCATCGGAGGTCTATCGGGAGGAACCAAAGAAAAAGAAAAAATCAACTCTATTGATATTAAAATCATATTAAGAGACATAAATAATCCAAGTTTCAAGTTTAAGTTTTTTGAATACAAAGGGTCTCGTATGTTTATAGACTTGTCTATCAAATCTGCCGAAGAGTGGAAAGACAGAATTGCAGCTATAATCGAAATCGAAGATTCTAAAAAGTAGCTCATAAAATTCTATCAATACACATGGAATTTATATAAAAATGGGAATATTATGAATAATACATCAATCGGAATAAGAGTAAAGCCTGACTGCATTATTTACTCTATCATAAAAGAAGAAGGCGAGAATAGAGAAATTATTTTAATAGATAAAGTAAATGTACCTATCGCTCTTCAAGTGCCAGAACAGTTAAAATTCATTCGCAGTACATTTTTAGACATTATCTATGAGAACAATGTCAATCGAGCCTGTATTCGCACAACAGAATCTATGGCATTAAAACCATCTATTGAAAGAATAAACATAGAGGCAGTAATACAAGAGCTAATCGCAAGTTCTACCGTTGAGAAATACTTTGTGGGACAAATATCAAATATATCTGCAAGATTAGGTATGGCTAGAGAAAACTTCAAAAAAATCATAGATAGCAAAGAATGTGATTTCATTGAAGACTGGCATAGTTTCAATAAAGAAGAAAAAGAATCATTATTAGCCTCTTTTAGTGCACTAAATATTTAATACCATGAAGAACTGTAAAGTTAGATTAGACTTTGACGAAATAAAAGAAATCGGACAAGAAGGGCGTAACTCTAAAGTATTTCTTGCACACGATAATCAATTAGATGGAGAAATCGTAATTAAAGAAATAGCTAAACGACGAAACATTAGCTATGATGAATATTTCAAAGAAGCTCGTTTGTTATACGCCCACAATCACAACAACATAGTAAAGGTCAACTATGCTTGCGAAGATGACGATAACATTTATATAGCAATGCCATACTATAAAAATGGTTCTCTAAAAAAACAAATTTCGAAAGGAAAGTGCTTAACTATTAGAGAAACAATCAGATATTCAATACAATTTCTATCTGGACTTAATCATATTCACTCTAGAGGATTAATCCATTATGATATAAAACCGGATAACATCATGATTTCAAATTCAAATGAAGCTATGTTGGCTGATTTTGGCCTAGCTCTCTACACAAATCCTGATGGATTCGCCGATCAAAAATACTTTTACACACTTCATGCATCGCCAGAAATGTTACTTCCAAATGTAAAACAAACTATTCTTAGTGACATATATCAAGCAGGAATAACTATGTACAGAATGGTTAATGGAAATGACTTTTTCTATTCTCAATGTCCAGAATCTAAAGAACAATTTATCTCCCAGGTTTTAAAAGGAACATTCCCTAATAGAAAGACATATTTACCACATGTTCCTTCTAGGTTAAGAAAAATCATAAAAAAATGTATTGACCCTAATCCAGCAAAACGATACAACAATACATTGGAAATAATAAATGATCTTGCATCCATAGATGAAAATATGGACATAGAATACTCAAAGTTGCCAAATGCAGAAATATGGACAACTTTCAAAAATGATTGGGAATATCGAATCGTACTAAAAAACACTTTAGAGAAAAGTGATATTCATGTCTCTAAGACAAAAGAAGAAAAAACAACAAATTGTCCTAGACTATGTTATAAAAATATAGACAACACTGAAATAGAATCAAAATTAGAGGCTATCTTTGCATCATTATGAACAAGAAAGTAGTAAATAAAGCTACGACTCGTGAACAACGTCTTTACCAAAGAGACAAGGATCGAGTAGCTGAATATTATAGCAACATCTTCAAAGAAGATATGAAAGCCCCCGATATTCAGCTAAATCTTCATGGTTATACAAATCTCAAAAAGTAATACATAAGCCGGGGAGAGTAATCACTCCCCGACTTGTTCCTTCTAACACAAACAGAAGTCTAAATACTCCCTTTATACCGCTATCTTACTTTCGTTTTTCTCTTCCTTTTTATTTAACTCATCAATAAAAAGCCGGTTGGCAATATCTGCTTTCCGATAATCCTCATTAATATATATACCCGTGGTAATAAGATTGTGTTCCGGCTCCCGATGCCCTAAACAAATTGAAATGTCGTCTTTGCTTATACCTATCTCACGCATGAGAGTGGCGAACGAGTGCCGGCTGAAGTAGGTTGTAAGATTTCCGTCTGTTTCGATATCTAATAAGTCGGCTATCTTTCGAAGCTGTTGATTAAGCATCTTATTAAATGCTTCTGAATTGGCATACTGAAATTCTGATCTACGAGTATGTGGAGTATAATTCAGGTCTCTTTCATCAAGACAGTAATCCGCAAACCAAAGAAGATATTTCTGCCCTTCGTATTTGTCCAGAATAGCTTCGGCCTCCGGCTCTATTTTCATATTATAGAACCGGTCTGTTTTATGGCGGTTGAATTGTAACCGTCCATTCTTTATATTCTCTTTCTTCATATAGAATAAATCTTTCGTGTTTATACCCATAAGATACATTTGAAGCATAAATATATCCCTGGCTATTTCCATCTTTGACGTAGGAAGTTTAGCATCCCTGATCTTCCGGATTGTCTCGATTGATAAATTCCGGTTCTTTGTTGGCTCACTCTCTATCTTCAGCCGACGGAAAGGATAATTCGTTACTACCGGATCGGCAGGATTGGAATTATACTCATCGATAGCTGAATTAAACATAGACCGGATATATCGTAGGTAAAGAGCTATTGTGTTTTTCTTCTTTCCCTTCTTATGCTGATCAGCGATGAACTTCTCCAAAAAAGAAACCGTGATATCGGAAAAGTCCAAAGATTTAGGGTGATACTCCTGCAACCGATGCAGCGTATTAGTCAACGGGACAACAGTTCCAGTCTTTCCCATTTCTTCCAGGTCCTTGATCCTTCTCTTTGTATATTCAAAGAAATCGGTTACACAAAACACTTCACTTCGGGACAAAAGAAAGTTCTTTATGACCTTTGCATCTAAAGAGTTCGCTTTTTCTCCCAGATTGAGTAATTTTCTTTCATACTTGGTAACAATCTCGTTAAGTTGAATATTCTTCATACCAGCATTCGGATCGCCACCTTTACCACCATATACGCGGGTTGCTTTAAAGTTTTGAGGCAGGACATAGATACCGGTAGATATCCATTCCGCACTACCCCGATGAGTGATTTGAGCGTAAATAACGCATTCACCATTTTCTTTTGTTTGGCCTTTTCTGATGACCAGTTTTAAATTTGCCATGTTACCTCCATTTTCAAATTAGTTTCAAACGATTTTCAAATTAGCTTCAAATACGGTTTCAAATTATTTTCAAATCTTTTGTGTGAAGGCGTGCGTATAAACTTCGCACATTTGGCTGTTTTTGGTTAATTTACCCAATAAAAAGGGTCTATAAACAAAAACAGCACTTCACAGAATCAACTGTAAAATGCTGTTTATTAATTTGTTGCTTGTTTGTGACCTGGGAGGGGCTCGAACCCTCGACCCAATGATTAAGAGTCATTTGCTCTACCAACTGAGCTACCAAGTCGACGTTTTTTTGTTGGTTTTGTTTGAGTGAGTGACCTGGGAGGGGCTCGAACCCTCGACCCAATGATTAAGAGTCATTTGCTCTACCAACTGAGCTACCAAGTCATTCATGCTATCGTTGTTTCTCGATTGCGGGTGCAAAGATAGGAGTTTAATTTTTCTTTGCAAACTTTTCCTGCAGTTTTTATCGAAAAAATCTATTCAAACTCAAAAATGTCAGACGGTGTAGTCCGCTTCAATGCATGCAAAGAGACATCTTTGCCTACCCGCACGCCTTCCTGGAACAAGCGGATATCGACAGTCTTATAAGCAAGCTCGGGATGGTTATTATCACGGCTCAGGTGACACAACCAGATGTCTTTCAGCTTCGGATCATAATGAGTCGCCAGAAACTCGGCTGCTTCACGGTTGCTCAAATGTCCGGTCGGACTGGCCACACGCTCTTTCAAGAAAGCGGGATAAGTACCGAACTTCAACATTTCCTCATCATAATTAGCCTCTATGATCAGATGGTTCGCCATACTCATATATTTGCTTACCGTATCGGTAATATGGCCGACATCCGTCGCAAAAGTGAACTTATGGTCGCCACATTCGATGTAGTAGCCGACATTGTCGGTACTGTCATGCGGAACTTCAAAAGCTGTAATATGAAAATCACGGATCGTGAAAGGGATTTCCTTCTCGATTATTCTACGGGAATTGACCAGCGTCTCCTCCACATAGCGACTCTTCTCGATACCTCTATGGACAGCGGCAGTCGCGTAGACCGGCAAATTAAGCTTCTCTCCCAGGCAACCCACCGTCTTGATGTGATCAGCATGGTCGTGCGTGATCAGGACTGCAATAATTTTGGAGAAGTCGATCGCTCTATCTTTCAACACCTTCTTTATGGTACGAATACCGATACCTGCATCAATCAACACCCCGAACTCGGGTGTTCCCAGATAATAGCAGTTTCCACTGCTTCCACTTGCTAAACTTAAAAATGATAGTTTCATTTCAATATCCAATTCAGTCCTTAACAGGAATTACGGGCGAAACGTATCCGGGATTGTCACCTCCCCGATCAGCGAACAGTTCATATGGTCCTTCACCTCCTCCGGCGTCAAGCCGTGACCGAAAAGGAACATGAGCTTGGTCACAGCACTTTCCGTCGTGCTGTCGAATCCGCTTATCACCCCCGCTTCCAATAATTTATGCCCTGTCTCATACCGGTGCATTTCCACACTTCCGGCACTACACTGGGTTACATTCACAATCACAATTCCCCGGCTTACCGCATCTTTGAGCATCGCCAGGAACCAGTCGTAACACGGAGCGTTTCCGCTTCCGAACGTTTCCATGACCACTCCTTTCAAGTCCGGAATATTCAGAATACTTTCTACCACCTGCGGGGAAATACCCGGGAAAAGCTTCAGTATCGCAATATTCCTGTCCAGCAAGTAATGCGGCTTCAACGGTTTCCGCGACACAGGATGATAGACCTGCTGCGTGTCATACTTTATATAGATGCCGGCATGTGCCAGCGGAGGATAATTGTATGAACGGAACGCATTGAAGTTGTCCGCGTTGATCTTACTTGTACGGTTACCCCGCAACAGGTCGTTCTCGAAAAAGATGCAAACCTCCGGCACGATCGGAATGCCGTTGTCCTTGGCGGCGGCAATCTCGATAGCGGTAATCAGGTTCTCCTTTCCATCCGTCCGCAACATGCCGATCGGCAACTGCGAACCGGTAAAGATGACCGGTTTACTCAGATTCTCCAACATAAAACTCAAAGCTGATGCTGTGAACGACATCGTATCCGTACCATGAAGCACGACAAAACCGTCATACAACTGATAGTTGTCAGCAATGATCTTCACAATCTTCATCCACGATTCCGGCCCCATCTCCGACGAATCCATGGCCGGGTCGAACTGGATAGTCGAAACAGCATATCCCAGCTTCTTCAACTCCGGCATATTATCCTTCAAATGCTGGAAGTTGAACGATTCCAGCACGCCGGTCTCAGGGTTTTCGATCATACCGATTGTTCCACCTGTATAGATGAGCAGGATAGAGGCTTTCTCACTTTGAGTGTTCATGTTTGCTGTCATATAGAGCACAAAGTTAATAATTTTATTCTTCCCCTTTTAATACAGGAACGCTTATATGATATTTTACGGCCAGTATTCTTGCAACAAATATACCGGTCGCCGCAATGAGCTGTGTCAGCGACGGACCGATCCCCATTTGCAGGCAGGCAAAATAAATTACACCGCCCAGCACACAGGCCAGCGCATAGATATCTTTACGGAATATCAGCGGCACCTCGTTAATCAGGATGTCACGGATCATACCGCCGAAAGCTCCCGTGATCGTCCCCATCACGATAGCCACCCACATGGGAAAACCGAAGGCAAGCGCTTTCTCGATACCGACCACGCCAAACAAACCAAGCCCGATCGCGTCGAATATAAAAAAGGTATTGTTCAAACTAATTACATATTTCCGAAATATAATAACGAAGAGTAATGCCAGTGCCGAGATAATCAGGTAAGAGGCCTGTTCCATCCAGAAAGGAGTGGCATTGAGCAGGATATCGCGAATCGTACCGCCCCCTACTGCAGTAACTACACCAATCACATACGCACCGAACCAGTCAAATTGTTTAGCAGAAGCCAAGCGGATACCACTAATAGCAAAGGCAAATGTCCCGGTGTAGTCGCAAAACGTAATGAAGTCTATCATTTTGATTTTTTCTGCAAAAATAAGTATTTCCTTCCAATGTTGTTGTTTTCTATCAAGTCGACCTGATAATAATTTAAACCAAACGAATATCCGGCTGTTTATTATATATATGTTTGTACCTGATTATGTGCTGATGATTATCTAATTAAGAGAAAAATGAAGAAATTTATATTAGCCGGACTGATTTGTCTGCTTTCGTCCTCTTGGGCATGGGGACAAGATTATATCCCTCAAACTGTACACCGTTATTACGTCAGTGATACGACCTTGTTCCAACCCCGCCGCCCCTGGAAAGCGGCAGCCGAAACATTCGGGCTCAATATGCTTGTTTGGGGATTCGACCGTTTTATCATGAAGGAAGAGTGGTCCTATATCAACGGGCACACCATTAAAAGCAACTTCAAGAAAGGCCCGGTCTGGGACACCGACCAGTTCACCACAAACCTGTTCTCCCACCCCTATCACGGTTCGCTCTATTTCAATGCGGCCCGCAGTAACGGGATGAATTTTTGGCAGTCCGCCCCGTTTGCAGCCGGCGGTAGCTTGATGTGGGAATTTTTTATGGAGACCGAACCGCCTTCGATCAACGACATGCTGGCAACGACATTCGGCGGGATCGAGTTGGGTGAAATCACCTACCGCCTGTCCGATTTGTTTATCGACAACCGCTCGTCGGGAGCCGAACGTGTAGGGCGCGAAGTGCTGTCGGGCATCCTCTCCCCCGTCCGTGCATTCAACCGCATCATTTCGGGCGAAGCCTGGCGGCACAGTTCTTCCAAAGGACGTACTTACAGCTCCGTCCCTGTCAACTTCGTAGTGACGACAGGACCTCGTTTTTTAGCTGAACAGGAAGGATCGAAACGGGGAACAACCAGTTTAAATGTTAACTTCCGTATCGACTACGGGACACCGATTAATGATGATTTCTATTCGCCTTACGAATGGTTCCGCTTTAACTTCGGGCTCGACCTGTTATCCGCCCAACCAGTCGTCAGCCAAGTGAATGCCATCGGCGCCTTATGGGGAAAAACGGTTTGGACGAAAGGACCTCGTACCCTCTCCGCCGGGTTCTTCCAGCATTTCGACTTCTACAATTCCGAACTGCGCCACGGAAGCGACATGACCGTTCCGCCCTATCGCATCGCCGCACCGGCCTCGGCAGGAGGCGGTCTAATCTACTACAAGCAGGCGACACCGGGAGACAAAACTGATATATATTCCGAATTTTATCTCAACGGCGTTGCGCTGGGCGCCAGCCTGTCCGATTATATGCTGCTCGGCGAACGGGATTACAACTTAGGCAGCGGCTACAGCACAAAAGCCGGAGCCGGCATCATCTATGACAAACGGCTGGCTTTCCTGCTCAATTTGGAGAATTACCATATCTTCACATGGAAGGGCTACAATCCGGAAATGGACTGGTCTACAACAGACCCCAGTACCCTGAACATCCAGGGTGACAAGGGAAATGCACGTCTGACGATTTTCTCGATGAAATTAGCTTACATACTGAAAGACCGGTGGAACATCACGCTGACAAACCGCTATTTCTCGCGCCGGACAAACTACAAGTATTATCCGCGCGTAGATAGCTCCACTTACGACTTGATGTTGGGATTGGGCATACGGATTTAGTTCTTCCGTTCCAGCTCGTTCAGGTTCTCCATCTTCTTGCGTTGCAGGAATTCGTAGATTCCTTCCAGATGTTCGGTGACTTCCTTGTTGCCGAACTCATATACTTTGGTAACAAGCCCGTCAAGAAAATCGCGGTCGTGCGAAACGACAATCAACGTTCCGTCAAAGTCCAGCAGGGCCTGTTTCAGGATGTCTTTCGTTTTCATATCCAAGTGGTTCGTCGGCTCGTCGAGAATCAACAGGTTGACCGGTTCGAGCAACAACTTGATCATCGCCAGACGCGTCCGTTCGCCACCCGAAAGCACTTTCACTTTCTTCGCCGAGTTCTCGCCGCCAAACATAAAGGCTCCTAACAGGTCCTTGATTTTATTTCGGATATCGCCTTTAGCCACATCATCTATCGTCTGGAACACCGTCAGGTTTTCATCCAGCAAGGAAGCCTGGTTCTGGGCGAAATAACCGATCATCACATTATGGCCGATCGTCAGTGTGCCGTCGTGCTCGATTTCTTTCATGATACACTTCACTAACGTAGATTTACCCTCGCCGTTCTTTCCGACAAAAGCGATCTTGTCGCCGCGTTCGATCGTCAGATTGGCATTACGGAAGACGGTGTGCTCGCCATACGATTTCGCCACATTCTCGATGATCACCGGATAGGAGCCGGAACGGGGCGACGGCGGGAATTTCAGGCGCAGAGCGGAAGTATCTTCTTCGTCCACTTCCAGTATCTCCAGCTTTTCAAGCATCTTCACACGGCTCTGCACCTGCAAAGTCTTGGAATAGGTACCTTTGAACCGTTCGATAAACTCCTTCGTTTCAGCGATAAACTTCTGCTGCTCGTCGTAGGCTTTCTGCTGCTGTTCGCGGCGTTCCTTGCGCAATTGCAGGTATTGGCTGTAATTCACTTTATAGTCGTATATGCGGCCCATCGTCACTTCAATCGTACGGGTGGTGATATGGTCGACAAAGGCGCGGTCGTGGCTGATCACGACAACCGCCTGCCCGTTATCGATCAGGAAATCTTCCAGCCATTGGATAGACTCGATATCGAGGTGGTTCGTCGGCTCGTCAAGCAGCAACACATCCGGCTTCTTCAGCAACAGCTTGGCCAGCTCGATACGCATACGCCATCCACCGCTGAACTCGCTCGTCTGACGCGTAAAGTCTTCACGGGTAAAGCCCAGCCCCAACAGCGTTTTCTCTATGTCGGCATCATAATTGATTTCTTCAATGGAATAGAACTTCTCACTCAGGGTCGAAACACGTTCGATCAGTTCCATATAACTGTCCGATTCGTAGTCCGTACGCGTTTCCAACTCCTTGTTCAGTTCGGCAATCTCCGCCTCCATCCGGTGCAAATGGGCAAAGGCCTGCGCAGTCTCTTCAAACACCGTACGCCCGTCTTCCGTCATCAGATGCTGCGGCAGGTAAGCGATCACCGTATCTTTCGGGGCGGATACTTTTCCGCGAGTAGCCTCACGCACGCCTGCCAATATCTTCAACAAGGTGGATTTACCGGCCCCATTCTTACCCATCAGGGCAATCCGGTCTTTCTCGTTAATGACAAAAGAAACATCTGAAAATAGTGCACTACCGCCAAACTCTACTGTTAGTCCGTCTATTGAAATCATATATTATTAATGTATTACCTTATATAAAACGAGCGGCAAAGGTACGAAATAAATCGACATTCCTAACGAATGCCTTTTCGTGTCTTATCATATAAATGATGATTCTATTCCGGCAAGTTTTGAACCTTTTGCAAATAAAAAAATAGACAATAACCCCCATTTCGGCCGTTTTTCTATTTCGTCCGAAATCTTGATCGATTTTGGATTGACTCTTTTCATGGTTTTACCCCTCTACCTGACACCAGATGAAATGAGGTGCCGAGGTCACTCCGAAATACGTGCAATTTGATTATCAGAAGGCCAAAACAGCGGCAAAGTGATAAAGCTTAACTCCCGGAGAATCGAATATTTGAAAATAAAACGGACGACGTCCCAAATATCCCAAGGAAATTCAGGGGCTTTTTTGCCCTTACAACGGTCCTCTTTCCAATTACGACCGTTCTAATCTCCATTACGACCGTCCTAATCTTCGCGAGGTGCCGAGTGCACTACACATTAGAACGGTCGTAATGGCAAAGAGGACGGTCATAATTGCTGTAAACACTCAAAAAAGGCGAAAAAGTCCCTTTTTGAGGTCAAAAAAGTGGATTAACATTTATTTAATTTCAGATGTCTTTCGAGCCTGAAAAATGCGTTTTATACAATAAGGGGGTAGGAATAGCATTATTTAATACTCTTTCTCATTCGCCAGATTCCACATATTCAGGAAAGAGGCTTTGGTGATATCGACGATTTTGTTCCAATTGATTTTTTCCACATGGTCGCCCGGCATATGATAGTCGGGATGGCCATCCGTATGATACCAGATAACCGGAATACCCAACAAGGCAAACGAAGCATTATCACTCCCTCCTACCGGCTTGTCCCACGGACGATAATCCGGAGCCAGATTCAAACCGTATTTCTTGATATCGTTCTTCAGCCAGTCACCAAACGCAGGATGCGCCTCGGTATAGAAATAGACGACGTGCGTCGGTTTAGACTCGTCGTTATTGCGGCCTATCATATCGTAATTCAGATATCCTTTCACTTTATCCATATCGGGGAATGTCTGCACAAAATATTTGGAACCCAACAGGCCTTTTTCCTCACCGTCCCAGAAAGCAAAGATCACAGTCCGCTCCGGCTGCACGCCCGTTGCCAAAAACGCTTTTGCAACCTGTAAAACAGCCGAAACGCCGGATGCATTGTCGTCGGCGCCATTATAGATTTGGTCGCCATCCAGCATCGGATCGATCCCCAAATGATCGTAATGGGCGCCGATAATCACATATTCGTTCGGGTTCTTGCCTTCGATCTTTCCCAAGATATTATTCATCGACAACTTCTGGTGGACACCTTGCTTCAGCTTGGCGATCGAATCCGGATGAACCTGGAAACGCCCTCTCTTCTGGCGCTCTTTATTATAGGCATCGAAAGGCTGATAATAAGACTCGAACAAAGGCTCGATCCCCATCGTCTTCAGATTGGAAACAATATATTCGCCGGCAATACGCCCACCGCGGAAACCGGCCTCGCGCCCTTCGAGGGCATCGCTTGCCAAGAAACCGATATAGGCCTCCGCATTGGTCTTATTAATCACATCCAGCCCTTTCTTCTCGGGCGATTCGGCCCACAATGTAGCACTTAGCGCTATGGAGACTAAGAATAATCCCGCTTTTCTCATTTTGATACTGTGTTTTTACTGATTATAGTTTTACAACTACAAAGATAATAAGATTTCAACGAATAGCCGTTCCTCCGGGTGATTGATTATTATTATTCTATTTGCATAATACGACTTAAATAATTACATTTGCAAAAAGCAATCACAGATGAGAAAAGAGATTAATCCATTTATAGTAACCGGCAAAATCGAACAGGAATACTTTTGCGACCGTATCGAAGAATCCATGCGGCTGGTCAAATCCATAACAAACGGAAACAATATGGTCATCATATCGCCACGACGTATGGGCAAGACCGGCTTGATCCAGTTCTGCTACGAAAAACCGGAGATTAAAGACGAGTATTATTCTTTTTTCATCGATATTCTCCATACATCGAGCCTCAGGGAGTTTACTTACTTGCTGGGGCGCGAGATTTACGAAACATTGTTGCCTCGCAGCCGGAAAATGACTAATATGTTCATTCAGACCATTAAATCGATCAGTGGAAAATTCGGATTCGATCCGTTGACCAATCTGCCGACTTTCAATGTCGAATTGGGCGACATCGACCGGCCCGAATATACTTTGGATGAGATTTTCCGCTATCTGGCCTCTGCAGACAAACCTTGTATTGTGGCCATCGACGAATTTCAGCAGGTAGCCAAATACCCGGAAAAGAATATAGAGGCGTTGCTACGCACCCACATTCAGAAAATCCGCAACTGTAATTTCATTTTTGCGGGTAGCGAACGCCATATGATGCAGGAGATGTTTCTTTCAGCAGCCCGACCGTTCTACCACAGTGCGGATATGCTGGAACTAAAGGCAATCGTGCCGGATATATATATCCCATTCATTGTCGGGCATTTCAAGAACCGGAAACGCCATATTGAAGCTGCAAACGTGGAAAAGGCTTATCGTTTCTTTAAAGGGCACACCTACTATATTCAGAAAACCTTTAATGAAGCTTTTGCCGATACACCGGAAAGCGGAGAATGCACCCTCGAAACGATCCGAGCAGCCATTGACAACATGATCGCATCAAACGACACGATTTTCCGCGAGATACTGTCGAACATTCCCGAAAAACAGAAAGAGCTGCTTTACGCTATCGCCAAAGACGGAGAGGCAGAACGCATCACCTCAGCCCAATTTATAAAACAGCACAGTCTTGCCTCAGCCAGTTCGGTACAGTCCGCCACGAAGAAATTACTCGAAAAAGATATCATCACGGAGATCAACAAGGTGTTTTCTGTGACCGACAAACTCTTTGCGATGTGGATAAATAAATTATATGGAAAAAATTATACGATCGAATAAAGGATACATGAAAGGAAGAGGATATTAAATAGATAGAAATAAAAAAAAGGCCAAACTCCGCTATCTCTTAAGCGTCGAATGCCTCCTCTGCATCTATCTCTCACCTGTCTTTCTAAAGACAAGGGTGGAGAGACAACATCAATACAAATTATTTACTTGTTTAATACTCAATTTTTAGAGCTTTCGCTCATTTGGTTCATCAATCTGCGGATCTCAGCATTTACTCGCTGACACATTGAACCATTTCCAACGGACTGATAACGATCAGCCTGATAACGCAACATCGCTAAAGTACGCATACTTTTTTCATTTTCTCTCATCATCATAATTTTACTCATTTAAGTTCCCCACGCTTGGAGAACGATTAATAATAACTAAACCTAAACTTTCTCTTTCTTTTTGTTTACAGTGCAAAGATAAGCATTTTATTTAAAATAATGCTGTAAAACATAGTTTTTCTTGCACGTTTATACATTTTTAAGTTTTCACCCAAGTCTATCCAGTCCTGTTTCCCAATCAAACGACCGGAGTTAACTCGCCTGTTGTCGAGTCGATTACAAATCCGCTAACCGTTATATCCAATGGGATCAGCGGATGGTTTCGCACTTGCGACACAGTCTCGCGGACTGAACTTTCCGGTGTGTCGAACCCGCGCAACCAGGACTTGAAGTCAATGCCGCAATAGCGCATCATATCGATATGCTCCGAAGGGATTCCCCTTTTCTTCATCACCTCGATCATCTGTTCGCTGTCCATATGCTTGGCGCCGCAGTCAGTATGTCCGATAATCATCACTTCGTTCACACCCAATTCATAAATGGCGACCAACAGGCTCCGGATCACACTGCCGAAAGGATGGGATATGATAGCTCCCGCATTCTTGATAATCTTGACATCGCCGTTCTTTATGCCCAAAGCGGCGGGCAACAACTCCGTCAGGCGGGTATCCATACAGGACACGATCGCTATTTTCTTATCAGGATATTTGTTGGTGATAAACTTCTCATATCCTTTATTCTTTACAAATTCACGATTGAATCTTAATAGTTCGTCTATCATAATCTCCCCTATTTTTTTATATAACAGTTCAAAATCAAATTATGTTGAAATGTTTCAGTGCATTGTAGATACCGTTCTCATCGACGGAAGTCGTCACATAGGCGGCCGACTTCATTACCTCTTCTGACGCATTTCCCATTGCCACACCGATGCCGACATGGCTAAGCATCTGGATGTCATTGCCTCCGTCACCAAAAGCCATACATTCGTCCAAGCCGATATGGAAATGTTCCAGCATCTTGTCGATGCCGACACGCTTACTGCTTCCGTGCGGCACAACATCTGTAAACAACGGATTCCAGCGTGTAGACTCACAATGGGACAAGACTTTCATAATACGCTTTTCCTGTTCTGCCGTAAAGAAAGCGATCAACTGGTAAACCGTCTTTCCATAAATATCTTCTATCGGACGGATAGGAGGCGCAGGGAAATTCAGCAGATGAAACACGTCGTTCACCGCCTTATCCGTATAGTTCATGAAAATCTCATTTTCCTGCACAAAGGCGCATGGGAACTCGCCTTCCTGATTCTGATAGCGCACCAGCGCTTCAATATCCTTATCCGGAATGCTATGTTTATAGATCACATCGTCCTTTCCGGCAAACACATAACCGCCGTTCAGCGTCACATAACCGTCAAACTCGAGATCGCCTAAATTATTAATGGAGCTGCGATGACGGCCGGTAGCGATAAACACTTTAATTCCTTTTTTCTTCAATAATTCAAGCGCATGAAGAGTCGACTTGGGAACAACATGTGTCTTAAAACTGACTAACGTCCCGTCGATATCAAAAAAAACTGCCTTAATCATAACCTAAACTCTTTACCATATTAAAAACCTTAGGCAAAGGTAAGAATAAATACGGATTTCCAAAGGTTGTGGAAAATTACTATATTTGAACGCTAAAATATTTCAATTGCAAACATGAAAACACATCTTTACTTATTGACAATACTATTATTATCGGTCCAATCGGTTTTGGCACAAGAAGTTGAAAAGGAATCCACTCCGGGACAGGAACCGACGCTCGTTGAACGCCTCACGGGAGGAAAGAAGTTGATCGAAAGTGCGGAAATGAATTTCCAGCTGTTCACTTCGGCCAACGCCAACTTCACCGGATCCAACTTCGACGGCATGAATTTCAAGCTAAACCGTGTCCGGTTGGAAATAAAAGGAGATGTATGGAAAAACCTCTCCTATCATTATCGTCAGTCGTTCAACAAATATTCGGACCCTTATTCGTTAGACAATCTTTCGTCTTCGCTCGAATTAGCTTATGTCAACCTGAAAGTGCATGACAAATTTGGCTTTACGATAGGTAAACAGTTCGTGAACTTCGGAGGATATGAGTATTATGTCAATTCGATAAAAGTGCGCGAGTTCAGTGAGTTCAATAACCTGCTGACTTGTTACCAGGCAGGTATATCGGGCAACTGGCAAGTCAACACAAACCAGGAGATTTGCTTCCAGATCGTCAACAACCGGAGCGGCCAGGACGATGAGATCTATCCGACCGGACTGCCTGAGAACACACGGGAGGCGAAAGTGCCTTTCATGTACACGGTGAACTGGAACAGTTATTATTTCGACCGTGTCCTGCAACTCCGCTATGCAGCCGCGATGGGACAGCAGACGCAGAAGCGTTATTCTTACTACTTCACCTGCGGCAATACGGTCGAGAAAGGGCCGTTGCTCACTTACTTGGATATTATGTACACGCGGCAAGGACTGGACCAACATGGTGTCATCAGCCGCCTGCCTGCAATTGCACAGACAGCTTGCAACACCGAATACCTGTCTATCATCGCCGATGTCGATTACCGCATCCATCCGCGCTGGAACGTCTATGTGAAAGGCGCATACGAAACCGGACGCGTCTACAAGGCAAACGGCCCGTTCGCCAAAGGCATGTACCGCCGTTCCTGGAACGCACAAAGCAGCATCGAGTTTTTCCCGATCAAGCAAAGCGACCTCTTCATCTTCCTGCTCTACACGTACCGGGGCGTGAAACTCGAAAGGCCGGCCCTTGACATGGGAGCCATCGCCCCCGACACACATCGCATTTCGCTGGGACTGGTCTATTCAATCCCTGTATTTTAAACGGCTCCTTTGGTTACAAAAAGCGGAATCCTCTTTCGAAGATTCCGCCTCAATGAAGATTCCGCCTCAATTATGTTTCTTTAAATTCTATTCTTTCTCAGCAACCATTTTCCACACTCCGGCAGACAAAGCCGCACCGATTAACGGAGCTACGATAAACAGCCATAACTGCGACAAAGCCTCTCCACCGGCAAACAAAGCCGGACCGATACTACGGGCGGGGTTTACGGATGTACCCGTAAGAGGTATGCAAACAATGTGCACCAGGACAAGAGACAGACCGATAGCCAATCCGGCAAAATTGCCCGCCCCTTTCTTCGCATCAGTCGTACCCAATACGACCAGCACAAAAACAAATGTAAAGACGATTTCCGCAATCAGGCCGCCGGCAATCCCGACACCCGGAGCACACGAATTAGCTCCTGTCGTTGTCGCATATTCCATATCGATATTAGAGGTAAGTATCCACAGAATCGTGGAACCGATCAAGGCTCCGATCACCTGGAACAGCATATACATAAGGCCTTCCTTTGATTTCATCCGGCCTGACAACATACACCCCAACGTAATAGCCGGATTAATATGGCATCCTGAAGTCCCGCCAATTGTATAAGCCATCGCCACAACCGAAAGTCCGAACGCCATCGCAACCATTAATACCTGTGCGGGAGTTCCACATCCGCCATTAAAAATTGCGCTACCGCATCCCATCAGTACCAGAACCATCGTACCGATCATTTCTGCCAAATACTTTTTCATAATAAGAAAATTAATTATAGATTCAATATCGTAAAGATACTACTTATTTTAGATTTTCAATCCACTCTGTTCTGAGCATAGCGTATATTATATCATCGACCCATTCTCCGCGTAGATAATAGCTTTCTTTGAAATGAGCTTCTTTCCTGAATCCCAGCCGTTCAATTAGTCGGATAGAAGCTCTGTTTCTTGGGTCAATAGATGCTATAACACGATGTTTCTTTAATGTCACGAAAAAACAGTTTACCATTGCCGTCAATGCTTCGGTTGCATAACCTTTACCTTGAAATTTTTTATTCAACGTACAACCGATCTCTACCTGCATTCTTTCATGTCCTGTGAAAATTATTCCCATATCCCCGATCAGGCGATTTTCATTCTTAGCCAGAATGGCAAACTGGAAACAGGCATCTGCGATATCCATATTCACGGGCATATTGGCGATATAATTACGAACTTCCTCAACAGATTCGGGAAACCATCCCTGATATCGGTTTTCAATAGTATCAGAACGGTAAGAATATATTTCTTCTGCATCATCCGGCTTCGCTAACCGTATAATCAATCTATCGGTCAGAATATCGTCAATAGTAGTACCTGTTTTCATCTTTTATTTTTAGCTTGTTAAAATATATTGCTCCAAACAGTCTATCAAATCTATTGGTGATACACTATTCTTGTTTCATTCGTTTCACTCACAAAAATACTAATTATTTGGGATACAGGCATGAATAAATAATATAATACAAAGCAGAGTGTAACGAACGCTGTCCCAGCTAATCCGCTACACTCTGCTTATTTACTTTTCTATTCTATCAAGAGGGAATAAAAGCCCTCTTATCTACAAGAATCAATTACTCTTCCACGCTCCAGTTTTCAGCAGCCATACGTTTGTAGCTGCGCAGACGCCATTTTGCGTTTTCTTCGGCAGCGGCAAACAGTTCGGCAGCTTCTGCCGGATATTGTTTTGCTACAGAAGCGAAACGAACTTCACCTTTCAGGAAGTCCTGGAACTTGCTCCAATCCGGTTCTTTAGAATCCAAGGTGAACGGGTTCTTGCCTTCGGCTTCCAGAGTAGGATTGTAGCGCCACAAGTGCCAGTAGCCACATGCAACAGCTTCTTTCTCTTCAGCCTGCGATTTACCCATACCTTTCTTCAAACCGTGGTTGATACAAGGAGCATAAGCGATAATCAAAGAAGGACCGTCGTATGCTTCTGCTTCGCGGATCGCTTTCAATGTCTGAGCCTGGTCTGCCCCCATAGCGATCTGAGCAACATAAACGTAACCGTAAGTTGTTGCCATCAGACCCAGGTCTTTCTTGCGGACACGCTTACCGGAAGCGGCAAACTTGGCGATTGCACCAACCGGAGTAGCCTTAGAAGACTGACCGCCTGTGTTAGAATATACCTCTGTATCCAGAACCAGGATATTTACGTTCTTACCGGAAGCGATTACATGGTCAAGACCTCCGTAACCGATATCGTAAGAAGCACCGTCACCACCGATGATCCACTGTGAACGTTTTACCAGGAAGTGAGACAGTTCCTTGATCTGAGCACAAACCGGACAACCGGCCTTGATGCCTTCTTCCACGAAAGCCATCAACTGCGGAGCCAATTCTTTTGTCTTGTCAGCATCGTTCTGATTAGCGACCCATGCGGCAGCCAATTCTTTCATCTCAGCTGGTGAATGCTCGCCGGCACCGATCTTGTTCATCAGGTCTGTCAGGCGCAAACGCATCTTTTCATTAGCCAGTTCCATACCCAGACCGAATTCACAGAAGTCCTCGAACAGAGAGTTAGCCCATGCAGGACCTTCACCCTTTTCGTTTGTTGTGTACGGAGTAGAAGGAACAGAACCTGAATAGATAGAAGAACATCCTGTTGCGTTAGCAACCATTTCGCGGTCACCGAACAACTGGGAAATCAGTTTCACATACGGAGTTTCACCACAGCCGGAGCAAGCGCCGGAGAACTCGAACAACGGAGTTGCGAACTGTGAGTTCTTCACGTTAGACTTGATGTCTACCAAGCTCTGTTTAGAGCTTACGTTAGCCACACAGTATGCCCAGTTGTCAGCTTCAGCCAGCTGGCCTTCCAGCGGAGCCATAGCCAACGCCTTGTTACCCTTGAAGCCCGGACAGATATCGGCACAGTTACCGCAACCTAAACAGTCGAGAACGTCAACCTGCATACGGAACTTCATGCCCTTCATCGTAGCCGGAGCCTTTACATCCAGCATCGGGAAGTTAGCGCCCTTCTGTTCTTCGTCATTCAATACGAACGGACGGATAGAAGCGTGAGGACAAACGTAAGCACACTGGTTACACTGGATACAGTTTGCTTCATTCCAAACCGGAACGAATGCGGCAACACCGCGTTTTTCGTATTTGGAAGTGCCCTGATACCAAGTACCGTCTTCGATGCCTTTGAAAGCAGAAACCTTCAACAAGTCGCCATCCTGTGCATTGATAGGACGAACCACTTCGTTGATGAACGCCGGATCGTTGTTAACAACAGCGTCATCGTCCGGCAGGTTTGCCCATGCAGGATCAACAGTCAGCTGAGTGTATTCACCACCGCGGTCTACGGCAGCATAGTTCTTGTTTACAACGTCTTCACCCTTCTTACCGTAAGACTTCACGATGAATTTCTTCATCTGTTCGATAGCCAGATCGACAGGAATTACGCCTGTGATACGGAAGAATGCAGACTGGAGGATCGTATTGGTACGGTTGCCCAAACCGATTTCCAACGCAATCTGTGTAGCGTTGATATAGTAAACAGTAATATTTTTCTGAGCGAAATAGCGTTTTACCTTGTTCGGCAGGTGTTTTGCCAGTTCTTCGCCATTCCATACTGTGTTCAGCAAGAACGTACCATTCTCACGCAAACCGCGAGTCACATCGTACATACGCAGATAAGCCTGAACGTGGCAAGCAACGAAGTTCGGAGTGTTCACCAAATAGGTAGAACGGATCGGATGATCACCGAAACGCAGGTGAGAACAAGTGAAACCGCCTGATTTCTTAGAGTCGTAAGAGAAATAAGCCTGGCAATATTTATCTGTATTATCACCGATGATCTTAACCGAGTTTTTGTTAGCACCAACCGTACCGTCAGCACCCAAACCGTAGAACTTAGCTTCGAACATACCTTCGCCGCCCAAAGCGATTTCTTCTTTCTGAGGCAGAGAGGTAAATGTTACATCGTCTACGATACCCAGCGTGAACTGGTTCTTCGGCATCGGCAATGCCAGGTTTTCATATACGGAAAGAATCTGAGCCGGAGTCGTGTCCTTAGAACCCAGACCATAACGGCCGCCTACGATAACCGGAGCATTTTCCTGGCCATAGAAGCAGTCTTTTACATCCAGATACAGCGGTTCGCCCGTTGCACCCGGTTCTTTTGTACGATCCAGAACAGCAATACGCTTAGCAGTCTTAGGAACAGCTGCCAGGAAGTGTTTAGCCGAGAACGGACGATACAAGTGAACGGATACCAAACCAACTTTTTCACCCTTAGCTGTCAGATAGTCGATAGCTTCGCGTGCAGCTTCCGTAACAGAACCCATTGCGATAATTACGCGTTCTGCATCTTCAGCTCCGTAGTAATCGAACAAACCGTATTTGCGGCCTGTGATCTTGGAGAGTTCGTTCATATATTCTTCTACGATAGCAGGAACTGCTTCATAGTAAGAGTTGCTTGATTCTCTGTGTTGAAAGAAGTGGTCAGGATTTTCAGCCATACCACGGGCAACCGGAGTCTTCGGATTCAAGGCACGTGCACGGAACTCAGCCAGCGCTTTCTGGTCGATCAGCGGAGCCAGGTCTTCATTTTCCAATGCTTCGATCTTCTGGATTTCGTGTGATGTACGGAAACCGTCGAAGAAGTTCACGAAAGGAACACGGGATTTGATTGTAGAAAGGTGAGCCACACCAGCCAGGTCCATAACTTCCTGTACAGAACCTTCAGCCAACATAGCAAAACCTGTCTGACGGGCAGACATAACGTCCTGGTGGTCGCCAAAAATACACAGTGCGTGTGAAGCCAATGTACGGGCAGATACGTGGAATACGCAAGGCAGCAATTCGCCTGCGATCTTGTACATGTTCGGGATCATCAGCAACAGACCCTGAGAAGCTGTGTAAGTCGTAGTCAGCGCACCAGCCTGCAATGAACCGTGAACTGCACCGGCAGCACCGCCTTCAGATTGCATTTCCTGCACCATTACAGTTTCGCCGAAAATATTCTTACGTCCGGCAGCAGCCCATTCATCTACATATTCTGCCATTGTAGATGACGGAGTGATGGGGTAAATAGCCGCAACTTCACTGAACATATAGGAAATATGCGCAGCAGCCTGGTTACCATCACAGGTTAAAAATTTCTTCTGTTTTGTCATAGACTCTTACTATTAGTATTTAAAAATATTTCAATATAAAAAGCCGAAAAGCCAAAGCGGGATCATGTTGCCCTCTCCTACTTCAACCTTATCGATCGCATAATACAAATCAGGGTTGTTCTTCACTTTCATGTTTTCTTCAATCCTGAAATTATAAGTCCCGTTCACCAGGAAATGGGCATTCTTTCCGCCTTCATTCAGTTTGTTGTCTTTCAACAACTGGTTATAAAAGAATGATTCGCGCACAGACTGCATATTCACTTCCATCGGCCGGATGGGATACATCAGATTGGAGTTGTACATATATACCTTAGACGGCTTCTTGGGGAACGACTCTCCCACCGGATAAAGCATATTCATCAAACGGGCATCAGTCAGGTATTTGATATAGTTCATCACCGTAGCTCTTGACGTTTCTATATCCTTGCTCAACTGGCTTACATTGGGCGTACAAGGGGCACTTATCGCCAACAGGTAAAGCAGTTTCCGCAGTTTTGGCAGATAGCTTTGTTCGATTTGTTTTATGTATAACACGTCTACTTCCAGCATCATATTCATCGTTTTCAGCAGGTTCTCCGAGAAATTGCGTTTCTCTAAGAAGAACGGATAAAAACCATGATGCAGATAATCCTGAAAATATGCCATCGGTTTCCCCACCGAACAGATTCCTTTCGCAATCTCCTGGTGGCCCACCAATATTTCATCAAATGTGTATGCCGGAAAACTATTCCCGGACATCAGGTTAAAAAACTCACGGAATGAAAAACCTCTCAGGTTATAAGAAACCACCTTGCCCGACAGATCCGGATTTTCTTCTTTCAACCGCATCACGGACGAACCGGAAAATATGATCTTCAGATCTGTGAAGTTATCAAAGCAATACCGGAGTTCTTTGGACCATCCCGAATATTTGAATACCTGATCAATCAGCAGCACTTTTCCTCCCTTTGCCCTGAATTCAGAAGCAAAATCGACCAGCGTACGTTCCGTGAAATAAAAATGATTCAGATTGATGTAGAGACACTCCTTATTATCCGCACCAAAATGTTCACGGGCATAATCCAGCAGAAAAGTCGTCTTCCCTACTCCGCGGGAACCTTTTATGCCGATCAACCGGTCGTTCCAGTCGATCTCATCCATCAGTCCTCTGCGAACCGGCGAATACAAGTGCTCTACCAGGTATTTATGTGTTTTAAAGAATGATTCCACTTGGTAATTGAAAATTGAAAATTAAAAATTGAAAATTACCGGCACAAAGATAAGAATCTTTTCTTATTTGCAATGCCGAGATTGCAATTTTATTATAAAAAGATAAAGTTCAAACTAACAAACGGCATTCTCAATTTTCAATTTCCAATGTTCAAACTACTTATTCAATTACCGTGACCCAACCATACGTATCAGGCTCGTCACCATATTGAATAGCACGCAATTTATTGTATAGCTTTTCGCACACAGGACCCGGCTTGCCGTCTTTGGCGATAACATACGATTTATTAATATCCAGGTCGTCGATCTGCGAGATCGGAGCGATAACGGCAGCTGTTCCGCATTCGGCAGCTTCGTCGAATGTAGCGATTTCTTCTACCGGGATCGGACGGCGTTCCACTGTCAGGCCCATATCAGCAGCCAACTGTTGCAAACTCTTGTTCGTAATAGAAGGCAGGATCGAATGGGATTGCGGAGTGATATAGCTGTTGCCGCGAATACCGAAGAAGTTAGCCGGACCGCATTCGTCCAGATATTTCTTTTCTTTCGGGTCCAGATACAGAACAGCTGCATAACCCAGTTCGTGAGCTCTTTCACCGGCAACCAGGCTGGCTGCATAGTTACCGCCCACTTTGATTGTACCGGTTCCCTGTGGGGCAGCACGGTCGTATTCGCGCATGATACACACTTTGGAAGGTTTGAAACCGCCTTTGAAATACGGTCCTACCGGAGTAACAAATACCATGAACATATATTCGGGAGCCGGTTTCACGCCCACCTGCGCGCCCAAACCGATCATCAACGGACGGATATACAAGGCTGCGCCGCTTTCATAAGGCGGAACAAAACGTTCGTTCAGCTTCACCACCTTGCGGACCGCTTCCTCGAACATCTCGACGGGCAGTTCAGCCATCTTGATGCCACGGCTGGAAGACTGCATACGTTTACCGTTCTCGTCCATACGGAACACACGGATCTTGCCGTCTTTCCCTTTGAACGCTTTCAGCCCTTCAAACGACTCCTGTCCATAATGCAGACAAGTAGCCGCCATATGAATATTAATGATTTCGGAAGAACTCACTTCCAGCTCCCCCCATTTACCATCTCGATAGTAACACCTTACATTATAGTCTGTCTTCATATAACCGAATGCCAGATCAGACCAATTCATATTTTCCATATCTTATCGTAATTAGATTATTGAACGCAAAGATATTAATAAAACGACAGATCGAAACAAAAAAGCCGCTAAAAGAAAGTCTTCACCTAAACCTATTTGAAAATAGACCGGGATGTATCTGAAATTTCCCCGGCAACTAATCCGATGCCGATAACCGTCGATCATACGGCTTATAATTATCGGCCAACAAGACAATCGGCATTAACACACGAATAAAATCCTTTCATTATTCTGATTATTAGCAATTTATTTAAAGGCCACCGGGTATAGAAGATTTAGATATTAGGAGCGTATCCCTATATTTACTAATTTCGTCCTGTAATAAAAACAGGAAAAAGATAATATTAATCAATAAAACAGAACACAATGAAAGATGTAGAAAAAACAATTGGAGCCATAGCCGACAAACAGTCTATTTCTTTTATCGGCTCGATAGATGCGGAAGGATTCCCGAATATAAAAGCCATGTTACAGCCCCGGAAACGTGAAGGGATTCAAACATTCTATTTTACTACGAATACGTCATCCAGGTGCGTCGCCCAGTATCTGAAAGATAACCATGCCTGCATATACTTCTGCGACAGGCGTTTCTTCCGGGGCGTCATGCTGCGCGGCACAATGGAAGTCCTGACCGACAATGCCAGCAAAGAAATGATCTGGCAAGACGGCGACACAATGTATTATCCGGAGGGAGTAACAGACCCGGATTATTGTGTTTTGCGGTTCACGGCAATTTCCGGAAGGTATTACAGCAACTTTAAATCCGAGGATTTTATAATCTCAGATTGCAGGAACAGGTAGGATTTATTACTTTTGTGGCAAAATATAGCACAATATGAAAGTAATCGATCTGATCAATAATAGCAAGAGCACTGCTTTTTCATTTGAAATACTTCCTCCACTGAAAGGGAACAGCATACAGAAAGTCTATAATGTCATAGACAAACTGATAGAATTCGATCCTAAATACATTAATATAACGTCTCACCACAGCGAATATATTTATAAGACGTTGCCGGACGGCAGCATCCAGAAGGTGAATATCCGCAAACGCCCCGGTTCGGTTGCCATCGCTTCGGCTATCCAGAATAAATATAACATCACGGCTGTGCCTCATATTATATGTAAGGGATTCACGAAGGACGAGACGGAATATGCACTGATCGACCTGAACTTTTTAGGCGTGTACGACCTGTTGCTGCTTCGCGGAGATGTGAAAACAATCGAAGCCGGACAAAACACGGACCTGTATCACGAACATGCAACCGACCTTCAGGAACAAGTGAACAACTTCAATAAAGGTATTGCCCTGGACGGATCGAGATTTGAGGCGAACGAAACCCCGTACTCTTACGGAATGGCTTGCTATCCGGAAAAGCATGAAGAGGCGCCCAATATGGAATCGGATATTTTCTATCTGAAAGAGAAAGTAAAGAACGGGGCGGATTATCTGGTGACACAAATGTTTTTCGACAACGAGAAATATTACTCATTCGTTGACCGTTGCCGTGCGGAAGGCATTACAGTCCCCATTATTCCCGGAATCAAGCCGATCGTATTTAAGAACCAACTGACCGTCCTGCCTAAGATATTCCGTTCGGACATCCCCGAACCGTTCGCAACAGAGCTTCGCAAATGCAAGACTGACGAAGAGGCAAAGGCCGTCGGTGTCGAATGGTGCATCCAGCAATGCAAAGACCTGATTGCGCATGGCGTTCCGAGTCTGCATTTCTATACGATGATGGCTTCGGATAGCGTCTATAAGGTGGCAAAAGAGGTCTATTGAAATACGGAATTCTTTTCATGGGCATAAAACAATATTTCCATGCCCATGAAAATATGTTTCCATGCTCATGAAATATATTTTCAAACAATAGTAATCTCTCCGATCAGCGAGCAATTCAGATGTTCCTTTACTTCGTCCGGTGTCATGCCGTGACCGAACAGGAACATCAGTTTGGCAACCGCACATTCGGTCGTACTGTCGTAACCGCTCACGACACCGGCGTCCAGCAATCTTCGTCCGGTTTCATAGCGGTGCATTTCCACGCTCCCGGCCAGGCATTGTGTGACATTGACAATGACAATGCCCCGGTCGACCGCATCTTTCAGCATTTCCAATAGCCAGTCATATCCGGGAGCATTCCCGCTGCCGAACGTCTCCATCACGACACCTTTCAATCCGGGAATATTCAGGATGCTTTCCACCACCAGTGGAGAGATTCCGGGGAAAATCTTCAGAATAGCAATATTCCGGTCCAACAGATAATGAGGCTTCAACGGCTTTCTGGATACCGGATGATAAATCTGGGGAAAATCATATTTAATCGAAATGCCGGCATGCGCCAACGGCGGATAATTATAGGAACGGAAAGCATTGAAATTATCGGCATTCGTCTTGCTGGTCCGGTTTCCACGCAAAAGATCGTTCTCAAAGAAAATACAGACTTCGGGCACCAACGGCATATCGTTTTCCCGGGCAGCGGCAATCTCTATTGCTGTAATCAGATTTTCCTTTCCATCCGTACGAAGCATGCCGATCGGAAGCTGCGAGCCGGTCAGGATTACCGGTTTGCTCAGGTTCTCGAGCATAAAACTCAGGGCGGATGCGGTAAACGCCATCGTATCAGTCCCATGCAACACGACAAAACCATCATAGTCATGATAGTTTTCCGCGATGATCTGTACAATCTTCATCCATGAATCCGGTCCCATTTCCGAAGAATCCATCGGAGGATTAAACTGGATGGAAGAGACTTTATATCCAAGATTTTTCAGTTCAGGGACGTGTTCTTCCAAATGCTCAAAATTAAAGGCTTCCAAAGAGCCTGTTTCCGGGTTTTCTATCATTCCGATAGTACCGCCTGTATATATAATCAGAATAGAAGCGTCATTTTTGCATACATTCATAATACTGCCAGAGTTTATTTGTTATTCTTCACAACGCAAAGATAAGAACTATCATTTTGAAATCAAAGTGGCAAAACAAAATAATACAAAAGTATAAATCAGACCTACAAAACCAAATAAAGCCCAATAAAATATTACATTTTGTCACAAACCGGAATGATATAAAAAGAAGAGTCATCCAATTGGTAAAAACCTCACCCGGATAAAATCGACAAAATATCAGAAGTTATGCAACAAAATGAAAAAAAAGATTGTTATTGAATAGGGGTTTTTCGAGACATCACCGTCTTACTGGTAAAATTATAATTTTTACGAAGATGAAATACGTTCTGTTTATTGCAATGGATCTGGCTTTATATCCTTTTTTGCTCCTGCTTTTTATTGCGAAAGGCATCAAAGAAAAAATTATTCGTACCTTTGCTCTATCAACTCAATAAGGAGCATACATGTACTTCAAAGATATTATCGGTCAGGAAGATATAAAAAAACGACTTATACAATCGGCGCAAACAGGCGTCGTCCCGCATGCACAACTTTTCACGGAACAGGGCGGTGCAGGCGCTTTTCCTCTTGCATTGGCTTATGCACGTTACTTGAACTGCACGGACCGGACGGAAACGGATTCTTGCGGCTATTGCCCGTCATGTCTGAAGTACAACGAACTGGCACACCCGGACCTCCACTTCGTGTTTCCGATTATTTCCAAGAAAGAGAAGAAGAAGGAAGTCTGCGACGATTACCTCACCGAATGGCGGGGTTTCCTGAAAGACCGTCCTTATTTCGATATTGACAACTGGCTGGATTATATCGATGCAGGCAATTCGCAGGCATTGATCTATTCGAAGGAAAGCGATGAAATTATCCGCAAGCTAAGCCTCAAAATATATGAAGCGACCTACCGGATCTTGCTGGTCTGGCTGCCTGAAAAACTGCATCCGACCTGTGCCAACAAGCTTTTGAAAATCATTGAGGAACCGCCACAGAACACAGTTATCCTGATGGTATCGGAACTTCCCGACCTGGTTTTAGGAACGATTCTTTCGCGTGCACAGCGTATCAATGTGCGGGGCATTCAACCAGAAGATATCACAACCTCTATGATCTCCCGCTTCGGGTTGGCTCCCGAAGACGCCAAGCATGTCGCCCACCTGGCAAACGGCAGCTACCTGAAAGCAGTCGAAGCAATCAGCTTAGGGGAAGAGAACAAGTTCTATCTGGAACAATTCAAAGGCATGATGCGTAACTCCTGGGCGCGGAATGTCAGGGGCATGAAAGATATGGCGGACGTATTGGCAAGCATCGGCCGCGAACGGCAAAAAAACTTCCTGGCTTACTGCCAACATCTGATACGCGAGAATTTCATGTACCGTTTCCAATCGCCGGAACTTAATTATATGAATCTGGACGAAGCCGGTTTCGCCGTGAAGTTCGCTCCTTTTATCAATGAGCGGAATGTAATCGACATCATGGACGAATTGGCAAAGGCAGAACGCCATGTGACACAGAACGTAAATGCAAAAATGGTCTTCTTCGACCTCTCCCTGCGACTGACAGTGCTGATCAAACGGTAATCTTTTGTTTCACGACTGTGACATGAATAGCGGGTAGGTATCGAAGGAGCACACATCCCGCATCGTTCATTCTATCTGCCAGGTTATTCATTCCTTTACGGCACTATAAACCCATGAAGTACTGCAATACTATTCCGCAGGCGATCTTGACGAGTCAGGACCTTCACGCTTGTTTATTTTAAGAAAAACTGAACTATCTTTATGAGGCATCGCCTCATGCCGCAGGCTCTCTTTTGCCGTTGATTTCAATCAACGAGTTGATAAGTTTCCGGCTTTGCCGGATTCCTCTGTGGGTTTAAACCCCTTTCAAATATCTACAAGCAAGAGGATGTGTCAAAACAGCCTCCTGAAGTTCACAGAGGAAGAGGCTTTGCCTCTAAGCTCTAAAACCGTTCGTTGAAACGAAATGGTAAAAGGAAAGCCTGCGGCAGAAGGCTTATTGTAAAAAACGCATTTTTTGAGCTCGAAAGGTCCCCTAATTCAAACAAAGGTCAACCCACTTTTCAGTCGTCAAGAAGGAGCTTTTTCCTATGATCCGGCTCCTTATCGCCATGAAGAGGGACTTTATCGCTCTGATCCGGAACTTTGTTGCTCTAAAGTCGGACTTCATATAGTACGAAGTCAATCTTCAGAGCGATGAAGCGTTACTTCAAGGGAATTTTCTGCGCACCTCACGGCAACAAGCCTTCAAAATTTCCTTGGGATATTTGGAACGCTGTCCGTCTTCGTCCGCAAATATTCGATTCTCCGGGAGTTAAGGTTTATCACATTGTCGGCGTTTCTACCTTTCGGTAATCAAATTGCACGCTTTTCGAAACGGGCTGCGCACCTCATTTTTCCTATTGTCATTCGATCTGATTAAAACCATGAAAAGAGTCAATCCAAAATCGATCAAGATTTCGGACGAAATAGAAAAACAGTCGAAACTGGGGGTTATTGTACATTTACCAATATTAGTCGTGTGCAGCGGAAAGCGGCGGATATAAAACAGAAAGGGAAACCTCACGGCCTCCCTTCCCCATTCACTTTAACTAAAAAGCTTAATCTACGAAAAATCGAAGATTACTTAATATAAATGCGCGTCTTTATCGGACGTTTACTTTCTGTGTCAACACATGGCCGCCACTGTTTAGGCGAACGATGTATATTCCCTTCGGAACGGAGATCGTTTCTGCCTGGCTGATCGTGCGATGGGCAACGATTGTGCCTGCCATATTGACAATAATCATTTCTACCGGTGTAGCCGGCTGGATCTGGATGTCGCCTTCGCGACCGAAGATTGCCGATTCGGCAAGGGCTTCTTCAACACCTGTTGCGAAGTCTACCGTTACCTGGCAAAGAGCGGTCAGACCACCGTTGATAGCTGTGGCAATGATCGTTGCCTGGCCTACTTTGACAGCGGTTACTTTACCGTTGGCATCGACTGTGGCAACAGACGGGTCAGTGCTTGTCCACTTCACGCCGCCGGCAGCTGCCGGTTCAACAGTAGCAACCAATGTATAAGATTGCAGGCGTGCTAATGTCAAGGTTGTCTTATCCAGCTTGATACCGGTTGCATCCGGAGTCGTGTCACCAGTGCCTCCGCCTGTGCTTCCACCGCCTGTTGATGGAGTGTAAACGGATTCATAGGCGCCGAGATGAACGGTTTTGTTTGTTCTGTCATCGGTCAGACGAAGATTGCCCAGGATATCTTTTGCATCATCATCAATACCGGTGGCATCACCAGTTATTTGGGCTATCGGAGAATCTTTGTGCAATTGATATTTGTAGGTCGTGTTGTCGAACTTGATGTAAGCAAGGCTGGGAAGTGTCAAATTGTTATTCGTAACAGGACCGGCAGTCTTCAATGCATTATGCGAGATTTTATCACCGGTAGCAGTTCCCGTAATTGCTTCATCTGCATTTGTCCAGAGGATGTTGTTCTTGATAACGGCTGTAGATGAAGCATTGTTAATAATAGCTTCTGCCTCTTCATTATTATTGACACAAGTATTGTTTGCAATAACGGAAGTTCCTTCTGCTGCAATATCAATCATCACCATATCTTCATTATCATAGAACAGACAGCTCTTCACCGTCAGGTTCTTTCCGGAAAGCATTGGATTCTCGCCCTCGATTCCGGTGAAGATACAACATTCGATTGTTGCAGTAGCTTCGCCTGCATCGATAACTGTTGCATCACCGCCTGTTGATCTTGTCATCCGCACGGCTTTGGTGCCTTCGGGGGAAGAGAAGTTACATTTGGAGAGGTTGATGCTTCCAGCTTCTGCAGCAATTGCCTTACCTGTAAACTGTGCGTTGGTCACAGAAACCTGAGCTCCGCTCTTTAATTCCAGCGCCGGTTTGTCACCAGAAGTTTGTGCAAATGAGATTTTACCATTTTCTGCCGGTTCGATCGTCAACTTACCTGCTACTTCGATGGTTCCGTCTGCAATAGTGGCGTTGTCAATAGTGACATCTCCGTCTGTTTTAACTTTAATAACCGGAGCAGCTGTTCCGTCTTCAACAGAGTTAACAGTCAGTTCTACTCCTGAAATAGTCATCTTACCGCTTGCCTCGATTGCTGTCACTGTTTCCGGAACTGCTAAGGTTGAGTTCTGGAGGGTGGCTTCAGAGCCTTCTTCGATCTTGATAACAGGGACTGCTGTTCCTCCTGTTGTACTTGCTTCAGTTGTGGCAATCGTTACATTATCTAATGTAAGTTCACCGCCTGCTTTTGTTGTAAAGGCAGATTTTCCTTCTTCCACTTTAATTGTTACCGGCTTGTCATCAGATGATTTGATAGTAACGGGGTAATCGACTTCGATAGCATCCTCGATCGTCAGTTCAGCTTTACCATCTTCCGGTGCTTCGATTACGATTTCAGCCGGTTTGTTCTCTTCCAATTCCTCTTTTAAAGCATCACCGGTGCTTACAGGTTTATCTGCTACATAAGCCGATTCGTATGCGCCAAGGTCGATCGTTTTTTCCTGAATACGGGTGTTGCCGGCAAGGTCTGTCTTCGGATAAGTTTCAGCGTAAGCTTCATTCGAACCTTTATTCGCAAATTTAGAGCCTTCGGCCAGCGTATAATCGCCTGCACTTGCATTGGTGAACGGGTCGTCGTTCTCTATTTTGATATTGTGAGCTTCTGTTTCACTTGCATCCAGAGAAGCGCTTGCACTGTAAGTGATTGAAGCTTCCGGAGATGTCGTTACGGATTCCATGATACAGTTCTTAACAATACCTTTGCTGTTTTCAAATACAGATACGTTTGCTTCGGCTCCTTCTTTAGTTGCGTCATTATTCCAAACCGTACAGTTGATCATCTGTGCTCCGGCAACAGAGAATGTAACAGCACCTTGTACAGCATCGCTATTGCCTGCTGCATTAGGCATACCGGATGTCCCTGTTGCCTGGTTTCCATAAACTAACGTATTAACCATCGTTGCTTTACCATTCAGGGAAACGCCTGCTATATTATAAGCTGTATTTCCATAAACCTTACAGTTCAGGATTTGCATATCGCTTGCCGAGTTCTGAATATCATTTACATTCGTACGGGTATTAATACCGCCGGAATGTGCATCTTTCGTGTCGCCTTTAGATCGATTGCTGTAGACCTCACTGTTTTGGATTGTTCCGATATAGTCAAGGACAACACCAGCACCGCCGTCTCCTGCTTCGTTATTATGGATCAGGCAACCGTCGATCACACCACCCAGATAGCACATCACGCCACCGGCCTTACCTGTCGCTTCGTTTGCACTGATTTCGCAATTCTTCAATGTCACATTCTTAGTAATGATTGCACCGGCTGCGTTATCGGCTTTACCGTTTGTGATTTTCAAATTGCTCCAAGTGGTTGTAGTTGCAACTCCGTCACCATCTGTAAACGTAGAGCCGTTATAGGCAGCATCCGCCTTATAAGAAACCACGCGTCCTTTGGCATTGCCGTCCAGAATAGTAGTAGCCTTATCAGCGCCGGTCACATTAACGCCGTCCGCCATAACGAAGCAGCCCTGATATGTTCCGGCTCCTAAGATGATTTCCGGTTTTTCGCTCTGTGCTGCTGCATAATCAATGGCACGTTGCAGGACAACACCGTTGTATGCTACATCACTGCCTGCGGTAAGGTTGATTTTATTGTCTTTTACTGCGGGAACGCCGGATACGACATATGCAAACTTTGTCCAGGGAGATGTACTGGAATTTTCAAATGTAACATCATACTGCATGCCTGTAGCCGGCATCTTGATTGTGTTTTGTGCTGCCAGGTCTGCAACAGAAACTACAGCTGCTTTGGCATCCGTTCCACTAAATGTCGCACTAATCCCGACAAAGGAAACCGGTCCTTCATATGTATAGGAAATAGAATTGCCTTTCACTCCGGCTAATGAACCGTTACAGCCACCGACGTAAATACCGCCTACCAATGTAGCTCCGGTAACATTGATTGCACCGTTCGCCCCCTTAAAGCGGAGACAGCTTTCGCCTTGCTTTCCTACTTCTCCCCCTGCTAATGTAGAGCAAGAATAGGTCCCATTAGTAAGGACAAAACCTGTTTTATTCTCATTGATTGTAATAGTAGCTCCTTGAGAAGTCTCGATATTCAGATTATTCACAGCGACATTGTTGGCATCAACGACAATACCGGCTCCGACAAATTCAAGTTTAGCGCCGTCTGCCCCTTCCAGTCTTACACCTTCCTGCTGAATTGTCAAGCTTTCTGTAAAGCTATATTTTGTGTTAGCTTTCAGCTTGATCAGCACGTTTTCTTTTACGCCACTACCGACAAGTGCGGCCAGATTATCTTTGGTGTCTGCGTAAGCAAGACCGTCAAGTCCTTTCCATGCACTCGATTCATATAAAACCGGATATTGTGCACCATTGGCCGGCATCGTAATCTTGTTTTGTGCGGCAAGTTCCATCGGTGAAATCACACCAGCAGGGAGAGTTGATTCGAAAAGGGCACTGATCCCGACAACCGGTACACTTGACGTAGAGGTATATTTAATGGTGTTGCCAGTTATGCCATCCAGCTTACCTGTTACATTATACATACCTAATTTGCCGGTCAAAGTTGCACCGGAAACATAGATATCACCGTTCTGCCCCAAGAAATAAATCACCCCGGCACCTTCTGCATCCGGAGTACTGCAAATATAAGTTCCTCCGTTAATCCGGGTACCTGTTTTTTCTTCATTGATCTTCACTGCAATGCTGGTGGAAGTGACATTCAAGTTAGTAAGTACTACATCTTTTGCATTAACGACAATGCTCTTTGCGTCTGTAAAACCAAGTTTAGCCCCTTCTTCGCCTACCAGTTCCAACCCCTCTTTTGTTATTTCTAACTCTGTAGAAGAGGTGATTTCTCCTGTGATAACCACTTTTGTTACGCCCTCGACAGCTATAGCCGCCTTCAATTGGGCAAAAGTTGCATTTGCATTCAGGGTTGCTGTAGCTCCCCCGTCGGATAATGTATATCCATCGTTTGGTCCTTCCGGATTGGCAGCCCACCCCATGCAGGCTATAACCAAAACAGAGAACAGACATAATTGTATCTTTCTTTTCATATTTTGTTGATTTAAATAAAATGTATTGAATAAAATTCCCTATACTCGTTCAGGCAGGTAACTTGCAGTTACCTCTAAACGGGTTTCTTCATTTTTGGTTGTTTCTCATTAAGTCATAGGCTCTCTAAATTTGGATTCCATCAATTCCCGGAGTGGAAGGTTATACAAAATAAAAGAGGCGTAGGAACTGTTGATATATCTGTAAGTGAGGCCTTCGACTGCCCGTACAACCGATATAAACAACAGCCCACGCCCTTTTAGCTTGTATATGTGTACATGCTGGTGCATGTGTATATAACAAGGAAAGGAACGCGAGCGTTCTGTTGTCTATTATCCGATTGTACTGAAAGTGTCGAAGTTTCACCTACAGGATAATATCTTAAAAACGCTTCTCGTTTATCTACTAAGACGCATTGACCCGCAACGCTATGCAGGTATGCATGGGGCAAAAGTAGGCCTTAGTTTTCAATAAACAAAGAAAAAGGGAAAAATAATGTGCCTTGTTGACACGAAGGGCGGTTCGCGAACCGCCCCTACGAGGCCTGTTTGTTTTATTTTTGCAAATATGTGAATCATCGACATTCGTTCGAGTGAATACAAAGAAGGGATTGTACAATATAATGTAACTACATCCGTTATTATTGGTAACGTTGTCGATTCAAATGAAATTCTTATGAAATCAAAATTACTGCTGATACTTTCCCTGTCGTTCTACCTGTTTAGTTGTAACGGACAGAATACACATATTCCGGCTGCCGTCACGTCGGCTGCTCCGGTAAAAATCAACCGTTTCGACAAAGAGCTTTTTAAGCTGGTCGATACAGGCGACTCAGCCCGACAGGCAGAAATCACCGGCGAATATCCCCAGATGCTTGACGTCCTCGGGAAAGGCATCCTGAATATGAAATCGCCGGCAATGCCCGGATTCTTCGATAAGCTGACAAGCTACTATTCCGAACCGACGCTGAAAAGCCTGTATGCCGATGCCATCCGCCAATACGACGACGTATCACAGATCGAACAACAATTAGGCAACGGTTTCGCATGGCTGAAAGCATGTTTCCCATCCATGCAGATTCCGGCTATTTATATGCACGTTTCCGGTTTTAACCAGAATGTATTGGTCGGCGACAGCCTGCTATCTATCTCGATCGATAAATACTTAGGCGAAGAATACCCGCTCTATCAGGAGTTCTTCTATGATTTCCAACGCCGCCTCATGACGCCCGAACATATCGTTCCCGACTATCTGGCCGGTTGGTTGATGTCCGAATATCCGTTTGAAGGAAAAGAGAATGTGCTGCTGGACCGCATGATTTATGAAGGAAAAATAAAATACCTGATCCACCAGGCATTCCCCGAACTGACGCCCGAACAGCTAATGGGTTACACCGGGGCTTCCTATAACTGGTGCAAGGAAAACGAAGCCAACCTGTGGAAGGCAATCATAGAACGCAAACACCTCTACACTCCCGACCAGATGACTACCGCCAAATATTTCGAGAGTACGCCCTGCGTGTTCCTCTCCAGCGACGCTCCGGGAAACATCGGCAGTTGGATCGGTTGGCAGATTGTTGACAAATATATGAAGGAAACGGATGCTACGCCTGAAGCTCTGATGCAGAATAACGACAGCCAAGCTATTCTGACAGCTTCAAAATACAAACCCTGAAAGGAAACGGCAAATCAGATAAAAAAGAAAACCGCCCTATTCTCGCGAACGGGACGGATAACCTAATCTAACTTAATTCTAATACCATGAAAAACACTATGTCTTAATAACAGGTCCGGAATTAAAAAGTTTAATGGAGCGGTTTATTTGTATTTCTTTCACAAAATAAAGATCATGCGAGATCAACAGCACCGTTCCTCTATAACTCTTTATAGCCGCTGTTATTATCTCAACACTCCGAATATCCAGATTGTTCGTCGGTTCGTCTAAAATAAACAGATCCGGCGTATTATTGCCAATCATCAGGCAGCAGAACAGCAGGCGTATCTTCTCTCCCCCACTCAGACAGGCGCAAGGTTTATCCCACGTCCCGTAAGGAAACAGATAACGGTTCAGGATCGATTTCAGTTCATGCTCCGCCTTATGTCCGGTATTGAAGCGTTCCGTCTGTTCAAAGACAGTCAGGGCGGGATCGATTACGGAACATTCCTGGTCAATATAAAGATAACTGAAATCAGCCCGCGTGATTGCTCCGGACACCGGTTGCAATTCACCCAGTAAAAGTCTGACCAGAGTAGTTTTTCCGCTTCCGTTATTTCCGGTGATATGAACACGGTCTCCACTCCTGATCCGAAAATCCAGCGGCGATGGCCACAGGCAAGAGGAAGAATAACCGAAGTTGACCTGTTCGGCTGTTATCAGTATCTTACCGGTATGCAAGGCGGAGGAATTAAAGTTCGTCTGAAGCGCCCGCATATCAGGGATTGTGTTCTGGAGTTCCGCGACCGAACTTTGCAGGGAAACGATCTTCTCCTCGTGGACATCATTCAGCCGGACAGTACTCTTCTCTGCTTTATCTTTCAGCGTATTGACTGCCATCCGCGAAATGCCCTTTTTAAAACTCGTCTTATCGCTATGGGCATTCGCTTTATTCTTCCGTTCCAACGTTTCACGGGCCACTTTGCGAGCCAGGCGCAACTCTTTTTCCTTTTCATCCAACTGGTTCTGCAAGGCTGTCAAAGCCAGCTCCTTCTGCTCCCTGTAAAAATCATAATTGCCGCCGTAGAGAGTGACGCCGTTCCTTTCCAGTTCACAGATGCCTGGTAAAAGGTTCAGCAACGTCCGGTCATGGCTGACAATCAACAAGGTCGAACGCCCGGTCCGGACCATTTCATAGAGTTTGTCCCGACTGGATATATCCAGATGGTTCGTCGGTTCGTCCATCAGGATTATTTCCGGTGTATGAACCGAAATGCCGGAAAGGAACACCTTTGTCTTTTCCCCTCCGCTCAACGAATGCATCGGTTGGGATAATTGCAGATGTCCCAAATCCCAGAAAGCAAGAGCCGAGAGGCAACGTTCCTCCACACTCCAATCGTCATTCAGACGAGTAAAATTTTCCACCGAAGCATCGCCTGCAAGAATAGCATGGAGTGCCTTTATCGACCCGTCCACCCGTAGAGCCTCCGCCACCGTCAGGTGGTCGAACTGCCCGAAATGTTGCGGGACGTAATAAGGTCGGGAAGCGCAGACAACCTCTCCCGAAGAGGCTTTCAGGCTTCCTTCGAGAATACGCAGTAAGGTCGATTTACCGGAACCATTATTGCCGACCAGCGCCAAACGCTGTCCTTTATTAACTGTTAAATTGATGTTCTGAAAAAGTGGTTCTTTGTCGGCATGAACATAGCATAGCTGATGTACGGATATGCACATAGTTTTCTTTGGATTAAGAAATTAAAACTAAAAGGATAATTCACAAACGTGCCGGAGAGTGGCACTGGAGGAAAGGCCGGACTAAACAATTGACAATTGAAAATGGACAATTGACAATTACATCGATAAAGTGTTTATGTCGAAAACCGGCTTACTTGGATATTTTCATCGGAATGCTTATATGATTTACTGCTGCAAAGATATACGTTTTTCCGATATCACCAGTCGTTTTACGAAACAAATCCGCATCAACAGAAAATAGTCTTCAACGACAACTTTGTTCCGTTGTAAACAGTTATATATACGTATAATATAAAATTTAAAAGCTATGGGGTTCTTATGGTACATTCTTATAGGGATAGTTGCCGGTTTTCTTGCCGGTAAAATAATGCGGGGCGGTGGCTTCGGAGTGATAATCAATTTGATTTTAGGAATAATAGGCGGCGTTTTGGGCGGCTGGGTATTCGGTCTGTTCGGAATTGCGGCTTCCGGCATAATCGGCAGCCTGATTACGGCTACAGTCGGAGCGATTCTGGTATTATGGATTGCTTCTTTGTTCAACAAATCATAAAAACAATATCCGGATTTTACGGATTTCGCGGACTCGATCAATAAATGATCATGTTAATCCGTGAAATCCGTATTTTTATTTACTTCAATATCACTAATACTCCGACCGGTCCATGTGCACCAAACACAAGCGCCTGTTCGATATCGGCAGTCTTGGAAGGACCGGAGATGAAGGCTCCAAAATCATAGGTCATACCTTCCGTCCGTTTATAGGCTTCATGCATATTGTTCACGATCGCCTCTCTATCGATCAGCATAACCAGGCTGTTGGAAATGAAATACAGAGCCTTATGTTTCACCTGACGGGTGATCCAAACAGCCCCGTTTTCAGCTACACCGAAATGGCCTTCCACGATGGCAAGATCGGTGTTGTTCAACTCACGAGGGTCGACAAGGTCGTCGGGATTAAAGGTCGCACAGGTGATATCGGGCAGGTTAGACGCAATACGGACAGCATCCGGAAAATGCCGGCGGATGATGTCGTTGACGTCTTCACCGGGCTGCAAAAGAACGGCTTTTCCTCCGGCAGCTTGCAGGGCGTCGGCGAATTGGGCGATTTTATCTTCGTAAACGATCGCATCCAGTGTCAGGTCGGGCATGTCGTAGCGTTTGCCGGTGTGACTGCGGATTGCGGATAATATGTCGTTTTTACTACTCATTGTTGTCGTTATTTTATCTTGTTGTTTTTCCACATATCATTGAAAGACTGTTTGGCAAAGGTGGGTAGTTCGCGGCCTTTGCCCCACGCATTCAGACCATTGTAGATCATAAAACGAGGCATCTTGTTCACTAACGGGGCAAACCGCAAAGCGGTGTTGAACAGTTTCGGGCGTTCCATCAGGAACTTCATGCCGCTGGACATGATCTTCTTCTCCGTACTCGCCTTCCCTATCCTGTCCAGATCCTGACGCCAACGGTAGATCTGTTCGCCGAGGTCTATCTTGACCGGGCAGACATTGGAACAGGAGAGACAGAGCGAGCAGGCGGACACATTATCCGAATACTTCACCGGGTCTTTCAACATCCCCAGGTTGATACCGACCGGACCAGGTATAAAATAGGTATAGGAATAACCGCCCGTGCGGCGATAAACCGGACACGTATTCATACATTCCCCACACCGGATGCAGTTGAGCATACGGATATGGTCGGGGCGTGCCAGGATGTCGCTGCGGCCGTTATCGACTATGATAATATGAAATTCACCGCCCTCCTTCGGTTTGCAGTAATGGGAAGTATAGGATGTGACCGGCTGTCCCGTACCGGAACGTGCCAGCAAGCGGGTGAAGACGCCCAACGCCTCCCGGGAAGGGACAATCTTTTCCATTCCGAACGTTGCGATATGAACTTTCGGGAAGGATGTTCCCATATCGGCATTACCCTCGTTGGTACAAACCACGATCTCGCCGGTCGAAGCGACGGCAAAGTTAGCCCCCGTCATCGCAACATCGGCGGTCAGGAACTTTTCACGCATGTTCTTCCGCACGGCATGTGTCAGATAGGTCGGGTCGGAATTGCCTTTTTCCGTACCGAGTACGCGCTCCATCATCTCGCCGACTTCCTGCCGTTTGATATGAATGGCCGGCATCACGATATGGCTGGGATGGAGATGCATCCATTGCAGGATACGCTCGCCCAGGTCGCTTTCGATGATGTCATAGCCCTGCTCCTGCAGAAATTCGTTCATGCCGCACTCTTCCGTCAGCATGGATTTGCTCTTAATAAGCGTATGGGCATCGTGTTGGCGGAGGATTTCCTGCACGATGGCGTTATGTTCCGCCGCATTTTTCGCCCAATGGACAATGGCGCCGTTGGCAAGAGCGTTCTTTTCGAACTCCTCGAGCAGCGTGTCCAGGTGGCTGTTCGAATAGAGTTTGATGTCCGAGGCCAGTTCGCGCAAGCGTTCCCATTCGGGAATCGAATGGCTCATTTTATCCCGTTTGGCACGTACCATCCAGAGGGTTTCGTCGTGCCAGGCTTCCTGTTTGCGGTTCGCGATGAAGCGGGCAGCCGCTTTTGAATGTTTCGTGCTCATAATCCGGAGGCTAATATTTCAACAATATGAATCGTTTTGACAGGAAGATTGTCGCGCTTGATCACGCCTTCCATATGCATCAGGCAAGAGCTGTCGGCGCCGGTGATGTATTCGGCCCCCGTGCTCATGTGGTCTTTCACCTTGTCCTGTCCCATGCAGACGGATACTTCCGGTTCTTCGACAGCAAACATACCGCCGAAACCGCAACACTCGTCTATGCGTTTCGGCTCGAATATCTCGATGCCCCGCACCAGAGAAAGGAGGTCGCGCAACTTGGAGTAATACGGGATATTACGCTCGCTGGGAGAAGAGAGGTGCAACTCGCGCACACCGTGGCAGCTATTATGAATGCTCACCTTATGGGGAAACTCGGCTTTCAGTTCTTTCACTTTCACGACATCGTGCAGGAACTCGCAGATATCATATATCTTCTTGCTGTTCATACACACATGTCCGGCTTTCTCGAGGATGCCGGGATGGTTTTCCTTGACGAAAGCCACACAACTGGCGGAAGGGCCTACCACATAATCGTATTTGCTGAACAACTCCTCCATCCGGACAGCCAACCCCAACGATTCATGCTCGAAACCGGCATTCGCCATCGGCTGACCACAACAAGTCTGATCCAGCGGATAGTCCACATCCAAACCGAGGCTTTTCAGTAGTTTATAAGAAGCAACACCAACTTCCGGGTACACCGCATTGATATAACAGGGGATAAATAATCCTATCTTCATATTGGTTTATTTTATAATACTACAAAGATAACGATGTTACTTTTCTCTTGAAAGAAAAGTAACCAAAAGTTCAAGGCTTAACCGTCCGGGCTACTCCGGGCAAAGGCTACGCTGTCGCCTGCGAAACTCGCTTCGCTCAGACAGCGCAGGCTCCTGTCGCTCCGCCTTTACCCTCCGCTTGACGCCCGTCCGCTTAGGCCTTTCTTAGAAAGCTCCGCTTTCTCTTGGGATGGCCGACACCGCCTGCTCTTTTGCGACCCCGTGTCAAACTCGGGGACAAGGATGCTCCCCGTTCCCGCACTCGATGCGGGATCGCAAAAGAACAGGCGGTATCACAATCCTCAACAGAGCCGCCAGGCTCTACCTCCGGCCTAAGCTGGTGAGCGTTAAGCGCAGAGACCACAGTGAGCGCCCGGAGCGTCTGCTGTTTGAGCGAAGCGAGTTTCAGACGCGACAGCGAACGAAGGGAACGAAGTAGCGAAGCAGGTTCGGCCTTGATCTTTTGGTTACTTTTGGATCAAGCCAAAAGTAACGTTATTTATACTCTTGCCAACTCTTAATCTGAATATCATCCAGACTCAGCGTGCAGAACGCCTCGATAAAGGCGCTTGCCAGGCGGGCGTTCGTGATCAGCGGGATGTTCAGGTCGATGGCGGCACGGCGGATCTTGTAGCCGTTGTCCAGTTCACCGGCCGAGAGGTCACGCGGGATGTTGACGACCATGTCGATCTTCTTTTCGTGCAGCATGTCGAGTGCCTGCGGCTGTTTGTCCGCTTCGCTCGGCCAGTAGACCTGCGTGTTGGAGATGCCGTTTTCTTTGAGGAAGCGGTGCGTACCGCCTGTTGCGTAGAGGGTATAGCCTTTTTCGGCCAACATCCGGGCAGCGTCCAGCATGGCCACTTTCTGTTTCGGTGTTCCGGTAGAGAGCAGGATACTCTTCTCCGGAATGCGGAGACCGACGGAAAGCATACTCTTCAGGACCGCTTCGGAGAGGTCGTCGCCGATACAGCCCACTTCGCCCGTCGAAGCCATGTCGACACCCAGAACCGGGTCGGCCTTCTGCAAGCGATTGAAGGAGAACTGGGAGGCTTTGATGCCCACATAATCCAGGTCGAACTCATTCTTGCTCGGCTTTTCGACAGGCAGGCCTAACATGATGCGGGTAGCCAGTTCGATCAGGTTTATCTTCAACACCTTGCTCACAAACGGGAAGGAGCGACTCGCACGGAGGTTACACTCGATCACCTTTATTTCGTTACCTTTAGCCAGATACTGGATATTGAACGGACCGGAGATGTTCAACTCTTTCGCAATCTGACGGCTGATCCGTTTGATACGGCGCACGGTTTCGACATACAGCTTCTGCGACGGGAACTGGATAGTCGCATCACCCGAGTGCACCCCGGCAAACTCAATATGCTCGGAGATCGCATACATCACGATCTCGCCCTTATCGGCCACCGCATCCATTTCCACCTCTTTGGCATGTTCGATAAACTGGCTGACCACGACCGGATGTTTCTTCGACACGTTAGCCGCCAGTTGCAGGAAGCGTTCCAGCTCTTCCTGATTGGAGCAGACGTTCATCGCCGCACCGCTCAGCACGTAGCTCGGACGAACCAAAACCGGGAAGCCTACTTCGGCCACAAAGTCGTTGATGTCGTCCATCGAGGAAAGCTCTTTCCAGCGCGGCTGGTCCACACCGATGCGGTCCAGCATGGCGGAGAACTTCTCGCGGTCTTCGGCATTGTCGATGCTCTTGGCCGACGTCCCTAAGATGTTGACATGCTGCTCGTCGAGACGCATAGCCAGGTTATTCGGAATCTGCCCGCCCGTAGAGACGATCACGCCGTGCGGATTCTCCAGTTCAAGGATATCCATGACACGCTCGAAGGTCAGTTCGTCGAAGTAAAGGCGGTCGCACATATCGTAGTCGGTCGAAACCGTTTCAGGATTGTAGTTGATCATTACCGAACGCCAGCCCTCCTTGCGGATCGTGTTCAGCGCCTGCACGCCGCACCAGTCGAACTCTACCGAGCTACCGATACGGTAAGCACCCGAACCTAAGACGACAATGGAGCGGTGGTCGCCTACATACTGGACATCGTTTTCCGTCCCGCTATAGGTCAGATACAGATAGTTGGTCTGTGCCGGATATTCGGCTGCCAGCGTGTCGATCTGCTTCACCACCGGAACAATGCCATGCGCCTTACGAAACTGGCGAACCAGCATCATGCCCTTCTCGATATCTTCTTCGAGGCCGAAAGCGCGGGCAATCTGGAAGTCGGAGAAACCCTGGCGCTTCGCCATGCGAAGCAATTGACAATTGACAATGGACAATTGACAATTATCAGTAACTTCTTCTTTCTTAATTGTCAATTGTCCATTGTCAATTGTCAATTTGTGAAGCTCCTTGGAGGTCTGCATGATGCCATAAAGCTTCTGCAGGAACCAGCGGTCTATCTTGGTCAGTTCATGTATCTGGTCGACCGTATATCCGGCGCGGAATGCTTTGGAGATAGCGAAGATACGGCGGTCGGTCGGCTCGCGGAGCGCCTTGTCGATGTCTTCAATCACTAACTCTTTGTTTTCCACGAAACCGTGCATACCCTGCCCGATCATACGCAGGCCTTTCTGGATAGCCTCTTCGAACGTACGGCCGATAGCCATTACCTCGCCGACGGATTTCATGCTCGAGCCTAATTCGCGGGCTACGCCGTGGAACTTGCCCAAGTCCCAGCGCGGGATCTTGCAAACCACGTAGTCGAGAGCCGGTTCGAAGAATGCACTCGTCGTCTTCGTCACCGAGTTTTTCAGGTCGAACAGGCCGTAACCTAACCCTAACTTGGCAGCGACAAAGGCAAGCGGGTAGCCTGTCGCTTTCGATGCTAATGCGGAGGAACGGCTCAGGCGGGCGTTCACCTCGATCACACGATAGTCCTCGCTTTCGGGGTCGAAGGCGTACTGCACGTTACATTCGCCCACGATACCGATATGCCGGATGATGCGGATAGCTAACTCGCGCAGTTTATGATATTCGCTGTTAGTCAGCGTTTGCGACGGGGCGATGACGATACTTTCACCGGTATGGATACCTAACGGGTCGAAGTTCTCCATGTTACAAACCGTGATACAGTTGTCGAAACGGTCGCGCACCACTTCATACTCCACTTCCTTCCAGCCTTTCAGGCTCTTCTCGACCAACACCTGGGGCGAGAAAGAGAAGGCTTTTTCAACCAGCACATCCAGTTCCGCCTCGTTGTCGCAGAAGCCGGAACCCAGACCGCCCAGCGCGTATGCAGCGCGGACAATCACCGGATAGCCCAACTCGGCTGCTGCACGACGGGCATCCGCCGCATTCTCCACCGCCTCGCTCTTGATGGTCTTCACGCCGATCTCATCGAGCTTGTGGACAAACAACTCACGGTCTTCCGTATCCATAATGGCCTGTACCGGAGTACCGAGCACACGGACGTTATATTTTTCCAGCACGCCGCTCTGGTAGAGCGCAACGCCGCAGTTCAACGCCGTCTGTCCGCCGAACGCTAACAGGATGCCTTCGGGACGTTCCTTGGCAATCACCTTCTCGACGAAGAACGGGGTGACGGGCAGGAAATAGACCGTGTCTGCCACGCCTTCCGAGGTCTGCACCGTCGCGATGTTCGGGTTGATAAGCACTGTCTCGATGCCTTCTTCCTTAATGGCCTTCAACGCCTGGCTGCCTGAATAATCGAACTCGCCCGCTTCCCCTATCTTGAGGGCTCCGGAACCGAGTATCAGGACTTTCTTTATATCTTCTTTCATTGTTATTCGTATTAATCTTAAAAATCAGGTTAAAGCAACGCTACAAACTTATCGAAGATAAACTCCGTATCCGTCGGTCCGCTGCATGCTTCGGGGTGGAACTGGGAAGAGAAGAAAGGCTTCGTCTTATGCTTGATACCTTCGTTCGTCCCGTCGTTCATATTGATAAAGAGCGGCTCCCAGTCTGCGCCCAATGTATCGTTGTCTACAGCATAACCATGATTCTGGCTGGTGATGAAGCACCTCTCCGTCCCGACCATGCGCACCGGCTGGTTATGGCTGCGGTGGCCGTATTTCAGTTTATAGATAGAAGCGCCGCCTGCCTTGGCAAGCAACTGGTTTCCCATGCAGATGCCGCAGATCGGTTTGTCTCCGGCAAGCGCCTTGCGGATATGCTGGACAGCCACATCGCAGGTATCCGGGTCGCCGGGACCGTTCGAGATGAAAAGCCCGTCGTAGTCCAGCGTATTGAAGTCGTAGTCCCAGGGTACGCGGACAACAGTCACATTCCGTTTCAGCAGGCAGCGTATGATATTTGCTTTCACGCCACAGTCGAGAAGCACGACACGCTTTTTCAATTGACAATTGGCAATTGACAATTGACAATTATTGGCTTCTGATAAGGAATAGGTTTGGGAGGTACCGTCGGGCTGGTAGACTATGATATCTTTGCAAGAGACACGGTCGACGTAGTTGATGCTTCCGTAATCCGGCATTTCACTTTCATCTTTCACCTTTCCACTTTCCACTCCGTTTTTAGCGTCGCCGATAACGATGCGTCCCATCATCACCCCATGTTCACGTATCTTCTTTGTCAATGCACGGGTGTCTATGCCCGTAATTCCGGGAATCATTTCCCGTTTCAGCCAGTCGCTCAGGCTTTCCACGGCATTCCAATGACTATACTCTTCGCTATAATCGCTCACAATAATTGCCTCCGCATGGATTTTCTCACTCTCCATAAACGTAGGCAGATCGTTCTCTTCGATAGAGAAAGGAGGTACTCCGTAGTTTCCGACCAACGGATAGGTCAGCACCATCAACTGACCGGCGTACGAAGGATCGGTAAGGCTTTCCGGATAACCGGTCATGGCAGTATTGAACACCACTTCGCCGGCTACCGCCTTATCGTAACCAAAAGAGAAGCCGTGGAACTTGCTTCCGTCATCCAAAACCAATGTCGCTGTTTTTCTAACTTGCATATTTCTTTTAATTGTCAATTTTCAATTCTCAATTTTCAATTCCCCAAATGTTCTTCTTCCATATAATGAATAAACGCTTCGTTCACCATGCGCGTGCCGCCCGGTGTCGGATAATCTCCGGAGAAATACCAGTCTCCCGGATGATTCGGGCAAGATGCGTGCAGGCCTTCGAGCGTCTGGTAGACAATCTCCACCTTCGCCCGTGTACCGGCCGGAGTAAGCAGTTCCACCATCTTGGCGGAAATCTCTTCGTCGGTGAAAGGCGCATATATTTCCTTGACATAATTCACAATCGTTCCGTCCTGCCCGGCCTGTTGCTTCTTCGCCTTGCGGTAGGCATCCAGCAGAATGTTTTCCATACCCCGGTCTTTCAGCAGGGCAACGGCAGCCTTGAAAGCGATGAACTCGTTCATACGCGACATGTCGATACCGTAATAATCCGGATAACGTACCTGCGGCGAGGATGAGACAATCACGATTTTCTTCGGATGCAGACGGTCCAGGATGCCGATGATGCTTTGCCGGAGGGTCGTCCCGCGCACGATACTGTCGTCTATCACGACCAGGTTGTCCACATCGGGCACGATGCTGCCGTAAGTAATATCATACACATGGGTTGCCAAATCGTTGCGGCTGTTGCCTTCGGCGATAAAGGTACGCAATTTTATATCCTTAATCGCCACTTTCTCGCACCGGACGCGCATGGAGAGGATCTGTTCCAGCTCTTTTTCCAGCAACAGGTGGCTGCGGTCGGCGATCCATTCCTTCTTGACCTTGTTCAGGTATTCGTTCAATCCCTCCTGCATGCCGAAATAGGCCACCTCGGCCGTGTTGGGGATGAAAGAGAAGACAGTATGGTTCAGATCGTTATCCACCGATTTCAGAATGGCCGGGACCAGGTTTTCTCCCAAGCGTTTGCGCTCTTTGTAGATATCCACATCGCTACCCCGGGAAAAATAGATGCGCTCGAACGAGCAAGCTTTATTCTCTTTCGGCTCCACGATCTGCGACGTGCGCCATTCGCCTTTCTTGTTGATAAAGAGGGCTTCTCCCCTTTGCAGTTCGCGGATATCTTCCGCATGTACGTTCATGGCTGTCTGGATAACCGGACGCTCACTGGCCAGGATCACAATCTCGTCGTCGGCATAATAGAAAGCCGGACGGATGCCCCAGGGGTCGCGAACGCTGAAGGACTCCCCGCTTCCGGTCAGCCCGCAGATCACGTAACCGCCGTCCCACTGCGGGGCGCAACGTTTCAGGACATTCGCCAGATCCACATTCGCCTCGATTGCGTTTGTAATATCCATGCCCGTCAATCCCTCGGCCTCGTATTTCTGATACAGACGTTCTACCTCGCGATCCAGGCGGTGTCCCACCTGCTCGAGCATGATAAAGGTGTCGGCATAGGCGCGCGGGTGCTGACCAATAGCTGTTATCTCTTCGAAAATATGTTGAACGTTGGTAAGATTGAAATTACCGCAAAGAGCGAGGTTCTTGGCTCTCCAGTTGTTGCGGCGTAAAAAAGGATGGACGTAGGAAATACCGGATTTACCGGTTGTACTATAACGCAGGTGTCCCATATAAAGTTCTCCTGCAAAAGGAAGGTCTGTCTTAGCAAAAAACGGATCGTTCAGCTTACCGGGTGGTAAATCTTTGTAATGTTGATGAACGTCAGCGAATATTTCGGTAATAGCTCCGGTTCCTAATGCTCTTTCCCGAAACATATATTCTTCACCGGGGCTGGCTTCTAACTTAACGCAGGCTAAACCGGCTCCCTCCTGACCGCGGTTATGCTGCTTTTCCATCAACAAATAGAGCTTATTGAGCCCATACATCCAGGTACCATACTTCTGATGATAATATTCCAAAGGCTTTAGTAACCGGACCATGGCGACTCCACACTCGTGTTTAAGTACTTCCATTTGGTTCTAACTTGTTTTTTATTTTGCGTGCAAAGATACTTACATTATATTACATATTATTCATACAATCGCAATTTATTTGACACATTAATAGAAATAATCATTTTATCCGCCATTTAGTTAAATTATTATATAAAACGATGCCGTTTCGGCAAACCTTTCAAAAACAAAGGAAAAGCCCTTTTCGTCCTTACAATCCGTGCAAAAGAAAAGGGCTTTTATTATATAATCATAATCAGGACGAATTTGTTCAGACGTATCCGTCCGACCAGATGCAGATAGTTCACTTTTTCTTATAAACGAAATGCGGCATATCCACACCCCGATAGTGCTTGACGAAAGTTGCGACTTTCTCCATCCCGTTACGTTGTGCCACTTTTTGGGAAGCGATATTCGTATCCCGGATGATAGAATAAACTTCGTTGAAACCAAGCGCATGAAAGGCATATTCCCGGCAAGCGATAGCCGCTTCGGTGGCAAAGCCTTTATGCCAAAACTCTTTCCGGAACAGATAGCCGACTTCGGCAATTTGTTTTCCGTCAAATTCTTGATAAGTAATGCCGCATTGCCCGATCAATTCGTTACTGCTTTTCTCCACCACGCCCCATAAGCCGAAACCGTCATGCCGATAGCGCCTGAACTGTTTATCCAGCCACTCCTGTACTTCCTGATCGCTGAAGGGCCCTTCGTAAGCGTACATAACTTCACTATCCTGTAACAACTTGCATACCTCATCAAAATCGTCCTGTACCAGCGTTCTCAATATTAACCGCTCAGTTTCCAGTATCTTCATTTTACATTTACCTTAATGCCACTCCATCCTTGAATGCATTCCCTACTTTTTCACCGATTACAAGATAATCGTTATGTACCGGATCAAAAGTGATAGGACGTAGCTTGGCTGGATCAATCTTACCTTTTTCATCCAACACGGATTCATCTGCCGAGACATTGATGATGCGGCCCACAAGGTGGCAGGTTTCGGAATCATACGATATGAGTTCACACTCAATGGCCATCGGCAGTTCGTCAATGAGCGGAGCATTTACAAATTCGGACTTCGTAGCATGAAAACCGGCTTTGGCAAACTTATCCGGCTCTTTGTTTCCGGAAACAATACCTACATAATCACAGGCAACCAATTGTTCTACCGTACCCATACTCACAGTGAAAGCTTTTGTAGCAAGCAGATTTTTCACGGTCTTGTGACCGGCACTCAGGCACAGGTTTATCTGGTCATCCAAATCAATACCTCCCCATGCGGCATTCATGGCATCAGGCGTTCCTTCCTCATCATAAGTCGCAACGATAAACACGGGTTGAGGATAGCTCCACGGTTTTGCTCCAAAATTCTTTCTCATCTTGATTATTTTTTAATTCTATAAATATGATTAGTTACAAAAATAGCGATTCTAATCCATATATAAAACAGATAGGCATAGTCAGATTCAAAGTCCATTTCTAAATAATAATTGTTCAAGAGGGGGGCTTATTGTATAAAACGTATTTTTCCGGCTCAAAAGACATCCGAAACAAAACAAATGTTAATCCGCTTTTTCGGCGTCAAAAAGGGACTTTTTCCTCTTTTTTGAGTGTTTTCCGCCATTGCGACCGTCCTCTTTGCCACCGTGACCGTGCTAATGTGTAGTGCACTCGGCACCTCGCGAAGATTAGCACGGTCGTAATGGCGATTTGGACGGTCGTAATTGAAAAGAGGACCGTTGTAAGCGCAAAAAAGCACCTGAATTTCCTTGGGATATTTGGAACGCCGTCCGTTTTATTTTCAAATATTCGATTCTCCGGGAGTTAAGCTTTATCACTTTGTCGGTCTTTCCGGTTTCCGGTAATCAAATTGTACGCTTTTTGGAATGAGCTCGGCACCTCTTTTTATAGAGTGTCAACCGGAAGGGTTAAAACCGTGAAAAGAGTCAATCCAAAATCGATCAAGATTTCGGATGAAATAGAAAAACGGCCTCAAAAGGGGGTTATTGTATATCTTGACAATTTATCCATCGTATTATGAATACAAAATCGACACCGTCGTGCGTTGAAAATCTGTAAAATTGGTAGTTCAATCCGTAATTTGTCTAACGTCGGAACAGTTGAGCTGCACTACCTTTGTTCACATCATTAATTAAAGAATAAACGACATGAGGAAGATACAAACAATCGCTATTCTGATGTTCCTGACGTTTACGAATGTCATGGCGTCGGGAATAATTACGGTACATAACATAAAATCAACAGATATGGATACATTGGAATTAACGCAGGAATGGGACAAGACATTCCCGCAGAGTGACAAAGTGGAACATTCGAAAATTACGTTTCACAACCGCTACGGCATCACGCTTGCCGCAGACCTGTATAAACCGAAAAACAGACAAGGCCGTTTGGCTGCCATTGCGGTAAGCGGTCCTTACGGAGCAGTAAAAGAGCAGGTGTCGGGCCGCTACGCCCAAACCCTTGCCGAGCGTGGTTTTCTGACCCTTGCATTCGATCCTTCGTTCTATGGAGAGAGCGGCGGTACACCCCGCTACCTGACCTCGCCCGAAATCAGCACGGAAGATTTCAGTGCGGCAGTCGATTACCTGATTACCCGCAATGATGTAGATCCACAGCATATCGGCATCCTTGGTATCTGCGGATGGGGAGGATTCGCTCTCAATGCTGCGGCCAACGACCCGCGCATCAAGGCTACGGTAACATCCACCATGTACGACATGAGCCGCGTGAATGCCAACGGATATTTCGATGCCATGAGTACAGACGACCGATACAAGCTGCGCGAACAGCTCAATGCCCAGCGCACCGAAGATTATCGCAACGACAGTTACGATCTCAACGGCGGTGTGGTCGATCCTGTTCCCGAAGATGCCCCGCTCTTTGTCCGTCAATACCACGACTATTATAAAACTGCAAGAGGCTATCATCGTCGTTCGCCCAACTCCAACAAGGGAATCAGCAATATCAGTTCCTTAGCGTTCATCAATATGCCGCTCCTCTCCTATATCGGTGAAATACGCAGCGCTGTCCTGATGATACACGGAGCCGAAGCCCATTCTCGCTATTTCAGCGAAGATGCCTACAAACGGTTGACAAGCGACAATAAAGAGCTTCTGATTATCCCCGGAGCCAATCACGTCGATCTGTACGACAACCTCGACGTGATACCTTTCGACAAGATAGACGGGTTCTTCAAGAAAGCCCTGAAAGAAAAATAAATCCTGAACTTCTGAACAAAACATATCGAGCCCCGCAGTAAATACGCTGCGGGGCTTTGCTTTTATATTTCAAAAATCATTTGCTTTTCATACCTTTATAATCAAAGAATGTATATATTTGCCTAACGTTAAAATTTCACTTATGAGAATTTCATACATTATTATCACCCTCATGATCAGTTTTTGTGCTACCCCTCAGGCACAAAACAAAGCGGAAGAATGGATGCAACAAGCACAAAGTAGTCTGGAAAAGAAGGACTACACGAAAGCCCGCTACCTTTTTATCCAAGCCTATAAAGGGTTGGCAAATGAAGGCAAGTACACACAAGCAGTCGAATGCGGGACACAAGCCGCTTCCCTCTATTACAGGGAAAACTACTATCAGGAAGCATTCGATCTTTGCCGGCAGATGAGCCAGATAGTGGCAAACGAAGAGCAGGCCGGACAAAAAAAGCTCTATGACCTGCGCTTCCTGATCACAAAAGAACGCCTGCAAATGTATATCAAGCTGAGAAATGCGGCGCAAGCACAACTCCAGTTAAACACGTTGGACAACTTGACCAGTGAATCCGGCAGCCCCGGGCTGTCCGAAAACCTGTTGTACACAAAAGCGGACTATTATTATACCTTCGGGCAGAACGCCGAGGGGGACGCCGCATTCAATAAACTCATCAGCCAGTACCGGGAGAAGAAGGAATACGGAAAAGTCAGCGAATGCTATAAAAACCTGATCTCGATTGCACGCAAAAGCAACAACATCCCGCTGATGGAGCAGACATACGAAAAATATATGGTATGGACCGACTCGGTAAAAGCGCTTACTGCCGAAGACGAATTGGGCGCCCTGCAACAGAAATACGACGACAGCCTGCAAACCATACAGGAAAAAGACGGCAAGTTAGCCAGTAAACAATATATAATTGCCGGACTTTGTACACTCGCAGCCATTCTGATTGCGGCACTGGCATTCCTGGCATTCCTGGTTTTGCGTTTCGTCATCCTCAACAGGAAACTCAAAAAGATTATCCATACGATCACCGAGCACAGCGAACAGCAGACCGGATTTATCCAAAGCATCTCGGCCCAGATGGAACCGACGCTAAATAAAATGGACGAATCCGTAGCCGGATTACAACCTGCCGCCTCCGGACAGGCTAAAGCCATACAGACCCGTATCGACGCCCTGAAACAGTTCGGGGTCCATATACAGGAGCTTTCCGCCCTTGAAAACTCGATGCTGGAAACATACGAGGTACAATCTTTCAGCGTCAGCACTTTCTGCAAGAAGGTGATGGAAAAGGTAAAAGAAGATATACGCCCTGAAGTAGAAGTCGTAACGGATGTTCCTCAGATCGAAATAAAAACCAATGCCGAACAGTTGGAACGTATCCTGCTTCATCTCCTGAAAAACGCGGCGATCTACACGACATCCGGCAAAATCAAGCTCGAATTCAAGAAGAAAGGAGCACACATCTGCCAGTTCATCGTCACCGATAACGGCCCGGGCATCCCTGCCGAAAAACAGGAAAGCCTCTTCAAGCCTTTCTCTGAAATCAAAGACCTGGCTGACGGTGACGGATTAGGACTGCCACTCTGCTCCCTGATTGCCGGCAAGATGAACGGCACGCTTTCCATAGATGCCGAATATAAAAAAGGATGCCGTTTTATTCTGGTGTTACAGGTGTAGACTCCATTCTTTCTTTTATTTTTTTCCAGGCATGCGTATCGAACAGGCAACTGCTCCTCATCGTAGCGTACATTTCCCGGAACCGGGACATCGGTATCATAAAACTGAGAATATCCGGTTCAAAATAGGGACGTACGGAGGGATCGAAGAAGCCGATAAAGGTACGCCTGCCTCCTCTTGCATTTTCAATAACCGCTTGTGTGACAACGGCACAGCAACCGGAACCGAACAAGGAAGTATATCCATAATGCTGATAGATTGATTAGTTTCCCCAAATATACGAAAAACAGAATAAACAGCCTAACACATCTTTCACTTTTAAAGAAAATAGCAAGAATACTGTTACAATTTATCACCTAAACACAAAGTTTACTTTCAATCAGAAAGCAGACAGCTTTCCAATCCAAAAAGACTTTCTTAAAACTTACTTACGCGTATTACATTTTGAAACAAACACCTATCTTTGTCAAACATTTTGACAGACAAAACAAGTATTACACAAACATAAGGTCAACAAATGATGAAAGAAAGAAGCCATTTGAACAACAAGCAAGGATTATACGACCCTGCCAACGAACATGACGCTTGCGGCGTAGGGCTGGTCGTTAATATCCACGGTGGTAAATCGCATGACATTATCGAGTCTGCCCTTAAGGTATTAGAAAACATGCGGCACCGCGGTGCAGAGGGTGCAGATAACAAGACCGGTGACGGTGCAGGTATTCTGCTGCAAATTCCTCACGAATTTATCTTATTACAAGGTATTCCCGTACCCGAAAAGGGCAAGTACGGAACAGGACTGGTCTTCTTTCCGAAAGACGAAGCACAGCGGTCTTCGATCCTGAGTATCATGATCGAGGAGATCGAGAAGGAAGGACTTACCTTGATGCACCTCCGCAAAGTTCCCGTCAACACGGACATCCTGGGAAAAGATGCACAGGAGACGGAACCGGACATCAAACAGGTGTTCATCACCGGATGCGACGACCAGGAGGCATTGGAACTGAAACTCTACATCATCCGCAAACGGATCGAGAAACGGGTGGCGGATTCCGACATCCCCGGTAAGAGGGATTTCTATGTAGCATCACTCTCCACAAAAAGCATTATATATAAAGGAATGCTGGAGTCGATGCAACTGCGTCACTACTTCCCGGACCTGACCAATCATTACCTGACAAGCGGACTGGCACTGGTACACTCCCGCTTCAGCACGAATACATTTCCGACGTGGAGCCTCGCACAGCCGTTCCGGTTGTTGGCACACAATGGGGAGATCAACACGATACGCGGGAACAGAGGTTGGATGGAAGCGCGGGAAAGCGTTCTTTCTTCCCCCCGCATCCCGAATATCGACGAGATACGCCCGATCATCCAGCCGGGCATGAGCGACAGTGCCTCATTAGACAATGTGCTGGAATTTTTCGTGGCTTCCGGTATGAGCCTGCCGCATGCAATGGCGATGCTGGTTCCGGAGAGCTTCAACGAGAAGAACCCGATATCGGAAGACCTGAAAGCCTTCTACGAATACCATTCTATCCTGATGGAACCTTGGGACGGTCCTGCCGCGCTGCTTTTCAGTGACGGACGGTATGCCGGAGGAATGCTCGACCGTAACGGCCTGCGCCCCGCACGCTACCTGATTACCAAAAACGGCATGATGGTCGTGGCATCCGAAGTGGGTGTCATGGACTTCGAACCGGGAGAGATACAGGAGAAAGGACGCCTGCAACCGGGTAAGATCCTGCTGGTCGACACCGAAGAGGGCAAGATCTATTATGACGGCGAACTGAAAAAGCAACTCGCCGACGCACAGCCTTACCGCGTCTGGTTAGCAAACAACCGCGTGGAACTGGATGAACTGAAGTCCGGCCGCCGCGTGCCGCATACGGTTCCGGAATACGACAAGATGCTGCGCACCTTCGGCTACAGCCGCGAGGACATCGAGCGGATCATCACTCCGATGTGTACGGGCAGCGCCGAACCGGTCGGCTCGATGGGTAACGACACGCCGTTAGCTGTCCTCTCCGACCGTCCGCAGATCCTCTTCAACTACTTCCGCCAGCAGTTCGCACAGGTGACGAACCCGCCGATCGACCCGCTCCGCGAAGAGTTGGTGATGAGCCTGACGGAGTATATCGGCGCCGTAGGAAGCAATATCCTGACTCCGGACGAGGCCCATTGCAAAATGGTATGCCTCCCCCATCCGATACTGACAAACACACAACTGGATATTCTTTGCAATATCCGCTATAAAGGCTTCAAGTCCGTCAAGCTCCCGATGCTGTTCGAAACAGCACAGGGCAGTGAAGGGTTGAAAGCCGCCCTGGACCAACTCTGTAAACAGGCCGAACAGTCGGTCATTGACGGCGTAAACTACATCATCCTGAGCGACAAGAATGTGGATGCGACACATGCGCCCATTCCCTCGCTCCTGGCCGTCAGCGCCGTACACCACCACCTGATCTCCGTCCAGAAACGCGTCCAGACGGCTCTTGTCGTAGAGACCGGCGAGATGCGCGAGGTGATGCACGCCGCCTTGCTGTTGGGCTACGGGGCAAGTGCGATCAACCCCTATATGTCGTTCGCCATCCTGAAAGACATGGTCGACCGGCAGGAGATACAGCTCAACTATGAAATGGCCCGCAAGAACTATATCAAAGCGCTCTGCAAAGGCCTGTTCAAAGTGATCAGCAAAATGGGTATCAGCACGATCCGCAGCTATCGCGGAGCCAAACTGTTCGAAGCGATCGGCCTCTCTAACGAGTTAGTGAACACCTACTTCGGCGGGACGGCCAGCAGCGTAGGCGGTATCCGCCTGCAGGAAATCGCCGCCGACGCGATCGCCCTCCACCATCAGGCCTTCGGCGACACGGTGGACACGATACTCGAACACAAAGGCATCTACAGCTACCGCAAAGACGGCGAGAAGCACGCCTGGAACCCGGAAACGATCTCCGCCCTGCAACTCTCTACCCGCTTGGGCAGCTACAAGAAGTTTAAAGAATACACACACCTGATCGACGACAAGGAAGCCCCGATCTTCCTCCGCGACTTCCTGACTTTCCGCCGCGGCAAGTCCATCCCGCTCGACCAGGTGGAACCGGCCGGCGAAATCATGAAGCGTTTCGTCACAGGTGCCATGAGCTTCGGCTCTATCAGCAAAGAGGCGCACGAGACAATGGCAATGGCGATGAATAAGATACACGGCCGCAGCAACACCGGGGAAGGTGGTGAAGACGCCGCCCGCTTCGCCCCCCGCGAAGACGGCCTCTCGCTCCGCTCCGCCATCAAGCAGGTGGCTTCGGGACGTTTCGGCGTGACAGCCGAATACCTGGTGAATGCCGACGAAATACAGATCAAGGTCGCCCAGGGTGCCAAGCCGGGTGAAGGCGGACAGCTGCCGGGCTTCAAGGTGAACGACGTGATCGCAAAGACACGCCACTCCATTCCGGGCATCTCCCTGATCTCGCCTCCTCCCCATCACGATATCTACTCGATCGAGGACCTGGCACAACTCATCTTCGACCTGAAGAACGTCAACCCGCATGCCGAGATAAGCGTCAAGTTAGTATCCGAAAGTGGTGTCGGCACGATTGCCGCCGGTGTGGCGAAGGCAAAGGCAGACCGTATCATTATCTCCGGTGCGGAAGGCGGAACGGGGGCATCGCCCATGAGTTCGATCCGCTATGCCGGACTGCCGCCCGAACTGGGACTGAGCGAGACACAACAGACGCTTGTCATCAACAACCTTCGTGGACAAGTCCGCCTGCAAACCGACGGACAGTTGAAGACGGGCCGCGACATCGTCCTCATGGCCATGCTCGGAGCCGAAGAATACGGCTTCGCCACCTCCGCCCTGATCGTACTGGGTTGCGTCATGATGCGCAAATGCCACATGAATACCTGCCCGGTAGGCGTCGCCACGCAAAACGAGGAACTGCGCAAACGCTTCCACGGCCGCTATGAATACCTCGTGAACTTCTTCACCTTCCTCGCCGAAGAGGTCCGGGAATACCTGGCCGAAATGGGCTTCACGAAGCTCGACGACATCATTGGACGAACGGACTTGCTTGAGAGAAAAGGGACGCAGACTACGCAGAGCACGCAGACGAACGCAGACTTTTTGTCTTCAAATAATAATCTGCGTCCGTCTGCGTCATCTGTGTCATCTGCGTCCGGTAAATACGCACTGTTGGATTTCTCGAAACTGCTCTATATGCCGCAGCAGGCCGCCGCGAACGCGATCCGCCACACGACGGCGCAGGTACACCTGATCGACAACGTGAAGGACCGCGACATCATCCGGCACGCCATGCCTGCTATCGAGCATCAACACGAGATTTCCCTGGATTATGCCATAGCCAACACCGACCGCTCGGTAGGCGCCATGCTCTCCGGCGAAATAGCCAAACGCTATGGAAACGCCGGACTCCCGGAACATACGCTCAACATTAAGTTCAAAGGATCAGCCGGACAGAGCTTCGGCGCCTTCCTTGCGCACGGCGTCAACTTCCGCCTCGAAGGGGAAGCGAACGACTACTTAGGCAAAGGCTTGAGCGGGGGACGTATCAGTGTGATGCCTCCGGTCCGTTCGACTTTTATAGCCGAGAACAATACGATCGCCGGAAACACCGGGATGTACGGGGCTACGAGCGGCGAAGTCTATATCAACGGATGCGTGGGCGAACGCTTCTGCGTGCGTAACTCCGGCGCGATCGCTGTCGTCGAAGGAGTCGGCGACCACTGTTGCGAATATATGACGGGCGGCCGCGTGGTCGTCCTCGGCGAAACGGGACGTAACTTTGCCGCCGGTATGAGTGGCGGTGTGGCCTACGTCTGGAATCGTAAGGGCGACTTCGACTATTACTGTAACATGGAGATGGTCGAACTCTCGCTGATCGAAGACAGCACCACACGCAAGGAGCTGCACGAACTGATCCGCAAGCATTACCACTTCACAGGCAGCCACCTGGCAGGCAAGATGCTGGATAACTGGGAGAAATACGTCGATGAATTCATCCAGGTCGTCCCGATCGAATACAAGAAAGTACTGCAGGAGGAACAGATGAAGAAGTTGCAACAGAAAATCGAAGAGATGCAGCGTGATTATTGACATGCAATGAAGAGGGGGAGAATGTGTCAAAAGTCCCTTGTCCCCGCGCTTGACGCGGGGCCGCAGAAGAACAGGCCTCATCAAGCAGTTGTTTATACGGTCGGTTTTAATGCGATCCCGCGTCAAGCGCGGGAACAGGACAGTTTTGACACACCCCCCAGATAAATATAGATAAGATAATTCATTAAACAAAGACAACAACAATGGGAAATCCAAAAGCATTCCTCACCATACACCGGCAAGAAGCCGGCTATCGTCCCGTTCACGAACGCATCGACGATTATAGCGAAGTAGAACAAACGCTGAACAGCAGCGACCGCCGCACACAGGCTTCGCGCTGCATGGATTGCGGCGTACCTTTCTGCCACTGGGCCTGCCCGTTAGGCAACAAGCAGCCGGAATGGCAAGACCTGCTGTACCGAGGAAAATGGCGCGAAGCCTACCGCGTACTCGAACAGACGTGCGACTTCCCCGAGTTTACCGGACGTATCTGTCCCGCCCTTTGCGAGAAAAGCTGCGTGCTGAAACTCTCGTGCGACGAACCTGTCACGATCCGCGAGAACGAAGCCGCTATCGTGGAAGTCGCTTTCCGCGAAGGATTCATCCGCCCCGTACAGCCCGTCCGCAACGGCAAGCGGGTGGCGGTGATCGGCAGCGGCCCTGCCGGACTGGCGGCAGCTAACCAATTGAACCGACGCGGCTATGAAGTGACGGTCTTCGAGAAATACGAGTTACCGGGCGGCCTGCTCCGCTTCGGTATTCCGAACTTCAAGTTAGGAAAGAACATCATCGACCGCCGCATCCGCCTGATGGAGCAGGAAGGGGTCGTCTTCAAAGTCAATACGCTGGTCGGCAGTGAAGTGTCGGCCAAAGAGATAGCCTCGACGTTCGATGCCGTCTGCGTCGCCATCGGAGCCGAAGTGCCCCGCGACCTGCCGATCGAAGGGCGTAACCTGAAGGGCGTCCATTTCGCCCTCGAACTACTGGCGCAGCAGAACCGCCTGTTGGAAGGCATCGCGATCCCGCCGAAGAGCGTCATCAATTGCAAAGGCAAGAAAGTCCTTGTGATCGGTGGCGGCGACACGGGTAGCGACTGCGTCGGGACAGCCAACCGCCACGGTGCGGCCAGCGTGACGCAGATCGAGATCATGCCCCAACCGCCCGTCGGACACAATCCGGAGACGCCCTGGCCTATGTATCCGCAGGTGCTGAAGACGAGCAGCAGCCACGAAGAGGGTTGCACGCGCCGTTGGAACCTCGCCTCCGTCCGCTTCATCGGCGACAAGAACATCCTGAAAGGTGTGGAAGTCGAAGAAGTGGAATGGCTGCCAGCCAAGGACGGCGGTCGCCCGGAAATGCGCAAGACCGGCCGTACGGAGGTAATCGAAGCTGACCAGGTCTTCCTTGCCATGGGCTTCGTCCATCCCGAACAGGAAGGGCTCATAAAGGAACTTTCCCTCGCCGTCGATGGTCGCAAGAACATCGCAGTCGACCCTGCTACAAACCGCGTTGCCGGCACAAACATCTTCGCCTGTGGCGATGCCGTCAGCGGTGCCAGCCTCGTCGTCCGCGCCATGGCCTCCGGCCGTCAAGCAGCAAAAGCAATCGACACATATTTAAGAGACAAATAATTTTCAATTTTCAATTATCAATTTTCAATTACCATGTGTGGCATTACAGCAATCTTCAATATCCGCAGCGGCGCCGACCAGCTCCGCCAGCAAGCCCTGAAAATGAGTAAACGCATCCGTCATCGCGGTCCAGACTGGAGCGGTATCTATCAGGGCCGGACCGCAATCCTTGCCCACGAACGCCTGTCGATCGTCGATCCCGCATCCGGCGGACAGCCGCTGAAGAGCAAAGACGGCAAACTGATCCTGACCGTAAACGGAGAAATATACAATCATCGCGAACTCCGCGAACAACTGAAAGACGAATATGAATTCCAGACGGGAAGCGACTGTGAAGTGATCCTCGCCCTCTACCGCAAGTACGGTGTGAAGTGCGTGGAAATGCTGAGCGGCATCTTCGGCTTCGCCCTCTACGACGAAGAGAACGACTGCTACCTGATCGCACGCGACCCGATCGGCGTCATCCCCTTATATATCGGCCACGACGATGAAGGGCATCTGCTTGTCTCCTCCGAACTGAAAGGGCTCGAAGGGTTTGCCACGACATACGACCAGTTTCCTCCGGGACATTACTTCTACAGCCGTGACAAAGACTTCACCCGCTGGTATGTCCGCGACTGGTTAGAGTATGACAACGTCAAGGACAATCCCGCCAGCGTACAGGAGTTGCACGACGCCCTCGAAGCCGCCGTACAACGACAGCTGATGAGTGACGTCCCCTACGGTGTCCTCCTTTCCGGCGGGTTGGATTCGTCCATTACCTCAGCTATAGCAAAAAAATATGCAGCCAAGCGCATCGAGACCGGAGGGAAAGCAGATGCGTGGTGGCCTCAACTGCACTCCTTCGCTATCGGTCTCAAGGGAGCGCCTGATCTGGTGGCAGCCAAGAAAGTGGCTGATTATATCGGCACTGTCCATCACGAGATAAACTATACGATTGAGGAAGGCCTCGACGCTATCCGCGACGTGATCTACTATATCGAAACCTACGACGTGACAACCGTCCGCGCCTCTACGCCGATGTACCTGATATCGCGTGTCATCAAATCGATGGGTATCAAAATGGTGTTGAGCGGTGAAGGGGCCGACGAAGTATTCGGCGGTTACCTCTACTTCCACAAGGCCCCGGATGCCAAGACCTTCCACGAAGAAACCGTCCGCAAGCTAAGCAAACTCTATATGTATGATTGTCTACGGGCCAACAAGAGCTTGTGTGCATGGGGAGTGGAAGGCCGTGTTCCTTTCCTGGACAAAGAGTTCTTAGATGTCGCCATGCGCCTGAACCCCGATGCCAAGATGTGTCCGGGCAACGTAATCGAGAAGAAGATCCTCCGCGAAGCCTTCGCCGATATGCTTCCCCCGGAAATCGCCTGGCGGCAGAAGGAACAGTTCTCCGACGGTGTCGGCTACAACTGGATCGACACGCTGAAAAAGATCACCTCCGAAGCCGTCAGCGACGAAGAAATGGCAAACGCTGCTAAACGTTTCCCCATCAACCCGCCGCAGAACAAAGAGGAATACTACTACCGCACGATTTTCGAAGAGCATTTCCCCAGCGAAAGCGCCGCCCGCAGCGTGCCGAGCGTACCGAGCGTCGCCTGCTCCACCGCCGAAGCCCTCGCCTGGGACGCCGCCTTCCAAAACAAAAACGAACCCAGCGGCCGCGCAATAAAGGGGGTACACGAGGCGGCGTATTGATTGAAGCAGGCAACCATATAACACGTAGAAGGATACAAAAGCATTTCATTAAGTCCGTATTCTCCTACGTGTTTTATATCATTTATTTATCTATCTTTGTAACTGTAACCGCAAAATAGTAAATAAGATGAATACAAGTTACCCCATAACAGATAAAGTTGAATTCTTAATCGCTTGCGTATCTGAATTTGCAAAAGCCCATTCATTAAAAAAGAAACAGGCATTCAATTACATCGAAAGATACAAAGGACTGGAATTTATTACGAATCACTATGGAGTAGAACATACATTTTCTTTTAGAGATGTGGTAAAACATATTACAGACTTTTGTCACCGCCAGGGAGGGGCACTCGTTCTATGATACTTTATCACGGCACAAATAAACCTTTCGAGCAAATTGACCTGTCAAAGTCTAAACCTAACAAAGACTTTGGAAAAGGTTTCTACCTAACCTCTGATAAACAGCAAGCCATTGATATGGCTAAAGCGAAAATCGACCAACAAGGAGAAGGTGAAATTATCGTATATGCTTTCGAATTCGATACTTCGTTCTTATCATCCGGTGAATTGAAAGTAAAATCATTTGATGCTTATTCCGAAGAATGGGCTCTTTTTATATTGGCTAACAGGAATAATTTCACTTCAACTTCAATTCATGATTATGACATCGTGATAGGCCCTATTGCTAATGACCGTGTAGGTTTCCAATTGCGTCGATATATAGATGAAATTATAGATTTGGAAACCCTTGTCAAAAAGCTAACCTATATGAAAGGAATAACAATACAGTATTTCTTCGGAACCATAGCAGCAATTTCTAAACTTAAACGAGTATGAACGAGAAAGAAATAGAATATATGATTGAAGGTATAACGAAAGATCTTACCCTGCTGTTAATGGAACGGCATGGAATGGATGCTGACACAGCTTTACGTACTATATATAATTCCGACACTTATGCTAAACTGGAAGATGTAAACACACATCTATATTACCAAAGTTCACTATACATATATGACTTTTTAAAAAACGAGATACAGACAGGAAAGATGCAGTGAGATGGCGGGACAAGCAGCCCGCCAAGACACAGATGAAAAAAATCCTTTAAAGAAAATCTTCCCTCACCGGACTAAACGTATCGATCACCACGCCGGCTTCCAGGCATTTGCAGCCATGCAAGATGCCGGGCTTCATATATACACCGTCACCGGGACGGACGGTCTTTGTCTCGCCATCCGTTGTAAACTCAAAGACACCGCTCGCCACATAAGTGGCCTGTGAATGCGGATGTGTGTGCGGCGTGCCGACTGCTCCTGTTTCAAATTTCACTTTGACCATCATCAGATCGTCGTTATGCGCCATAATTTGCCGGGTGACGCCTTCGCCGGCCGGTTCCCAAGGCATCTCTGCCTCAAACTGAAAATTGTTGCTTTCGTATTTCATGATTTTGCAATTTATCTGAAGCAAAAATAACCGTTTTTTACTACATTTGATGCATTTCATGCACATGGAATAGAAATCGCATACTAATATATTTAGACCATACAAAAATGAAGAGATTTTTTTTAATCGCAGGGCTTGCCCTCCTCACGCTGGGATCGACCAGCCTGGCGCAAAGTGCGTACTTCAGCAACAGTAAAGAATGGCTCCGGAAAGCAGAAGCCTGCAAGCCGGAGTTGAGCTACCAAACGATCTCGCCCGTGAAAACCGTCCGTTCCGTGCAGGATGCAAAAGCCTTTCAGGGCTGGCGGATGGAAGATGCCGGAAGTACGGACATCCTGTTCAACGAACCCTTTAAGAAGCATCCGAGTATCACGTTGGACTTCGGGAACCATTACACCGGATTTCTGACCTTCTCCATCAAGCCTTTCGGATTGGTTGCCGCCGATGCCCCCGTCCGACTGAAATTCACGCTTGCCGAAGTACCGGGAGAATTGAATACCCCGCTCGAACCCTACAAAGGCGGACTGGCGCGCTCCTGGGTACAGGATGAAATCGTAACGATCACGAGTGTGCCTCACGAAATGACAATCCCACGCCGCCTGTCAGGCCGGTATCTGAAAATCGAACTGTTAGGCATATCCGGCAGCTTCGACTTCGTATTCGATAAGTTGACATTCAAAACACAAACGTCGGTCACCAACGAAGCGCCGGCTTTAGCCTCCACTACAGAACCGATCATACAGGATATTTATAAAGTAGGGTTGAATACCTTGAAAGAATGTATGCAGACCGTTTATGAGGACGGGCCGAAACGCGACCGCCGCCTCTGGATCGGCGACCTCTACCTGGAAGCGTTGGCTAATGCCTATACATTCAAGAACCACGAACTGACGAAGCATTGCCTGTATCTGCTTGCCGCCTTTGCCAACGACGAAGGTTTGCTGCACGCAACGCTGTTGGAGAAACCGCAGCCCCATCCGCAATACGGCACTCATACGCTGGATTATTGCCTTATATATAATGTAGCCCTTCTGGAATACCTGAAAGAGACGGGAGATACGGAAACGGCCGCAGACCTCTGGCCCGTCGCTGTCCGCCAGATCGAATTGGCGCTCCGCCAGTTTTCACCGGATTGGATTTATGACATGGACAAGAAGCCGCAGTACTGGCTGGTGTTCGACTGGAAAGACGGCTATGACCGCCAGGCGTCTATGCAAGGATTAACGATCTTTGCCCTGCAACATAGTTATGAGTTGGCAAAACGATTGGGAAAGGAGAAGGAAGCCGGCGAATGGTTGACAACAGCCGGCAAGATGCAAAAAGCTGCCCGCCGGCATTTCTACGACAAGAAGCTCGGCGTGATGGTCAGCGGTAAAGACCGGCAAGTGTCTTACCTGTCGCAAGTGTGGATGATCCTGTCGAACACCCTGAGCAAGAAAGAGGGAGCCAAGGCGATGGCAACCGTCATGTCGATGCCGGACGCCTGCTATCCCGGCTGCCCCTATGCCTATCATTATGTAATAGAAGCCCTCCTGCAATGCGGTATGCCGCAGGAGGCCCGCAACCTGATTACCGACTACTGGGGAAGCATGGTCAAACGCGGCGCCGATACTTTCTGGGAAGTATATGACCCGAACAACGACTACCTTTCGCCCTACGGCTTCTTTGTTATCAACAGCTATTGCCATGCATGGAGTTGTACGCCGGTCTACTTCATCAATAAATATCCGGAGATATTCCAGAAGTAAAAATGCCCGGCGCAAGCTGCGCCAACAACTTTACACCTCGAAAGTGACCGGCGCAAGCCGCGCCGACTACTTTACACCTTAAAAGCGACTGGCGCAAGCCGCGCCGACGACTTTACACCCTAAAAGCGACCGTCCCAAACCGGGACGGCAGCTTTACACCTTAAAAGCGACCGTCCCAAGCCGGGACGAGCACTTTACACCTTAAAAGCGACCTTCCCAAGTTGGGACGGCAACTTCAAACCTCAAAAGCGACTGTCCCAGGTTGGGACGACTACTTTACATCTTGAAAGCGGTCGTCCCGGCCTGGGACACCTTTTTAAGAAGGACAAACTTACAATTTCTAACACAAACCAGGTATTATCATTACGAATTATAACCAAAACATATCTATCAAAGATCAATCTGTCACCTGTAACATATTTTTTATACATCCGGACATACTTTATAGATATAATATATCAAAACGTCGTATATTTGCATAGTAACAAAACAAAAAGATACAATAAACAAAAGAAAAGCGGTAAAATGACAGAATTAATCAAGTTCACCAAGATGCACGGAGCCGGAAACGACTACATATACGTAAACTCAATGGATTTCCCGATTGAGAACCCGGAAGAACTCTCCATCAAATGGAGCGCTCCGCACACCGGGATCGGTTCGGACGGATTAGTTCTGATTGGAGCCTCGGAAATTGCCGATTTCAGCATGCGCATCTTTAATGCAGACGGCTCGGAAGCCCTGATGTGTGGAAATGCATCCCGATGTATCGGCAAATATGTCTATGAAAAGGGACTGACAGATAAGAAAACCGTCACCTTAGAGACATTATCCGGTATCAAGGAATTGCAGCTGACCACCCAAAAGACAGCAGACGGTTCACACGAAGAAGTCACCGAAGTCACCGTCGATATGGGCGCCCCCGCTATAGGGGAAACAGCTCTTGAAATAGAGGCCGGAGGTAAATTCTACACCGGAACGGTCGTTTCGATGGGCAACCCGCATCTTGTCATCTTTGTAGACGATATCACCCAGATAGATCTTCCGGCAGTCGGACCTCTGCTGGAGAATCATCCGTTATTCCCGAACCGTACCAACGTTGAGTTTGTTCAGATATTAAGTCCAGACGAAGTGAGGATGCGGGTATGGGAACGGGGTTCCGGAATCACCCAGGCTTGCGGGACCGGAGCATGTGCAACAGCCGTGGCCTGCATGGTGCACGGCAGGACCGAACGAACAACAAAAGTCGTCATGGATGGAGGCCCTCTTACCATCCGGTGGGACGAAGGCTCCGGCAAGGTCTACATGACCGGCGGAGCGGTAAAGGTCTTCGAGGGCGAATTGGAAATATAAACACAAAACAACAGATTGAAGTATGGCACTGATTAATGAACATTTCCTGAAACTGCAAAACAACTACCTGTTCTCTGACATTGCAAAGAAGGTAAACAGTTTCAAAGTGACACATCCGAAAGAAAAGATTATCCGCATGGGTATCGGCGATGTGACACAACCATTAGCCCCTGCCGTTATCGAAGCGATGCACAAGGCAGTCGAAGATATGGCGGGCAAGGATACATTTCACGGATACGGACCTGAGCAAGGCTATCCGTTTCTGATAGATGCCATCATCAAGAACGATTACGCCAGCCGCGGCGTCTTCCTCGAACCCAGCGAAGTGTTCGTCAGCGACGGCGCCAAAAGCGACTGCGGAAACATAGGCGATATGCTTCGCCACGATAACAGCATCGGAGTGACAGACCCGGTCTACCCGGTCTACATCGACTCGAACGTGATGAGCGGACGGACCGGCGTACTGGAAGACGGAAAATGGAGCGACGTGGTGTACATCCCCTGCACGGAGGCCAACAACTTCATCCCGGAACTGCCCAGCCGCCGCGTAGACATCATCTACCTCTGCTACCCGAACAATCCGACGGGAACGACGCTCTCGAAAGAGGAGTTGAAGAAATGGGTCAACTATGCACTTGCCAACGATTGCCTGATTATGTACGACTCGGCTTACGAAGCCTACATACAGGACCCTGATATCCCCCACTCGATCTACGAGATCAAAGGGGCCAAGAAGGTGGCGATCGAATTCCGCAGTTTCTCGAAGACGGCCGGCTTCACCGGTGTCCGTTGCGGTTACACGGTCGTACCGAAAGAGTTGAACGCCTTTACGCTGGCCGGCGAACGGGTTCCGTTAAACCGGATGTGGAACCGCCGCCAGTGCACGAAGTTCAACGGCACGAGCTACATCACCCAGCGCGGTGCGGAAGCCATCTACACCCCGGAAGGGAAAGAGCAGGTGAAGAAGACAATCGATTACTATATGACCAATGCCCGGATTATGAGAGAAAGCCTCCAGAGTTGCGGCCTCAGGGTGTACGGCGGCGAGAACGCCCCTTACATCTGGCTGAAGACACCAGCCGGCCTGACATCCTGGAAGTTCTTTGACAAGCTACTTTATGAAACGTATATAGTAGGGACCCCCGGTGTGGGGTTCGGGCCCAGTGGTGAGGGTTATCTCCGCCTCACCGCTTTCGGAGACAGAGACGACACGTTGGAGGCCATGGCCAGGCTGAAGAAGTGGTTGCTCTAAATTAACTGTCGATGCAAGAGGGGGAAACCGCGCAAACCTCCCCCTGATATATCCTGATAGCAAGGAAGCAGAGGCAAAGTGTTTAACGGTTATCACACAGGAAGAACATGATGAAAACAATTACTTTCAAGCGGACAGTTTTGTCCGCTACGGCTCTACTTATGTCTTTCTCAGTCTTTGCACAGGAAGAGAAGAAGTTTGAAATTGCGCCGGCTGCCGACCTCGTCAGCAGCTATGTATGGAGGGGAATGTATCAGACAGGACCCGCCATCCAGCCCAGCCTCAGCATGTCGTATGCGGGGTTATCTCTCACGGCGTGGGGCTCCACGGATTTCTCCTCATCTTCGGATGAGACGAAAGCAAAGGAATTCGACCTCACATTAGGATACGGAATCGGAGGATTCAGTATAGCAGTCACCGACTACTGGTGGTCAGGCGAAGGCGCCCGCTACGGACGTTACAGCACGGACCACTATTTTGAAGGGACAATCGGATACAACTTCGGCGAGAAATTCCCCTTGAGCCTGACCTGGAGCACGATGTTCGCAGGCGGCGACAAGAACCCCGAGGATGGCGACCGTTACTACTCTTCGTACTTCGAAGCAGCGTACGACGTCAATGTCTGGGGCATCAGTTTCCAACCCGCTGTCGGTATCTCGCCCTACAAAAGCCAGTACAGCGACGGTTTCGGTCTGAACAGCATCTCTCTTAAAGCAAGCAAAGAGATTAAGTTCTCAGACTCGTTCTCGCTACCGGTATTCACACAGGTGATTGCAGCCCCGGAACATGACAACGTATTCCTGGTATTCGGGATATCCCTGTAAGGAAACAAAAACAGACATATTGGTTATCACAAAAAGAAAAGGAGCTTATAGAAAGCCCCGCCTGTTTATTGATTTTATAGAATGTTATACCGCAACCATTCCTTGCTACAAAGGCAGGCTTTCTATACTCCTTTTCTCTAATAAAACATTAGGTTATGAAAAAGATTGAAGCAATAATTCGCAAGACCAAGTTTGAAGAAGTGAAAGAAGCGCTTCTCGAAGCAGATATAGAATGGTTCTCATACTACGACGTGAGAGGCGTCGGCAAAGCGCGCCAGGGGCGTATCTATCGTGGCGTCGTCTATGACACGAGCTACATCGAACGCATACTCATCTCGATCGTAGTGCGTGACAAGAATGTCGAGAAGACTGTCAAAGCCATTATCAAGGCGGCCCAGACGGGCGAGATCGGCGACGGGCGCATCTTCGTCATCCCGGTGGAAGATTCCATCCGCATCCGTACAGGCGAGCGGGGCGACATCGCGCTCTACAATGCCGAACAGGAGAAATAAATAATAATGTGCCAATAGACAATGTGGCGCTTCGCTAAATGTGCCAATTAACGGCAACAAACTCTATCTCCATTGGCACATTGGCATATTAATCAATTAAACTATTATTTACAATGGATACAACATATACGATTACAGACTTAGCCCTATCGCTCGATACCGTGTGGATGCTGCTTGCAGCCATGTTAGTGTTTTTCATGCAGCCGGGATTCGCCCTTGTGGAAGCCGGTTTCACCCGTACGAAGAATACGGCTAATATTATGATGAAGAACCTGCTCGACTTTATGATGGGTTCGTTGCTCTTCTGGGCCGTAGGTTTCGGCTTCATGTTCGGGACGGGAGGATTCATCGGGATGCCCCACCTGTTCAACTTCAGCTTCTATGATACGGAGCTTCCCGTCGCAGGGTTCCTGGTGTTCCAGACGGTGTTCTGCGCAACAGCTTCGACAATCGTTTCGGGCGCCATGGCCGAGCGGACGAAGTTCTCCATGTACCTGGCCTATACGATCCTGATCAGTGTGATCATTTACCCCGTCAGCGGGCATTGGACCTGGGGTGGCGGCTGGTTGATGAACGGAGATGAAGGCTCATTTATGATGAATACATTCGGCACGACGTTCCACGACTTTGCCGGATCGACCGTCGTACACTCCGTAGGCGGCTGGATCGCCCTGGTGGGTGCGGCCATCCTCGGCCCGCGTATCGGGAAATATGATAAAGACAAGAAATCGCGTGCCATACCGGGACATAACCTGGCGCTTGCCAGCCTGGGTGTCTTCATCCTCTGGTTCGGCTGGTTTGGTTTCAACCCCGGCTCACAGTTGGCAGCGTCGGGCGAAGGTAACCGTACGGCTATCTCCCACGTCTTCCTGACAACCAACCTGGCAGCTTGTGCGGGAGGTATATTCTCATTGCTGGTCGCCTGGTTCAAGTATAAGAAACCGTCCCTTTCACTGACGCTCAACGGCGTACTGGCTGGCCTAGTCGGCATCACTGCCGGTTGCGACCTGGTGTCACCGATGGGAGCTGCCATTATCGGAGCTATCTGCGGGACGGTGATGATATTCGCTGTCGATTTTATCGACCATGTGCTGAAGATCGACGACCCTGTCGGTGCCTCCTCCGTACACGGTGTCTGCGGATGCCTCGGAACCATACTGACCGGCTTTTTAGCTACCGAAGAAGGGCTTTTCTACAGTGGCAGTGCGAACTTCCTGGGGGCACAGCTGTTCGGTGCCGTCGTTGTAGGCTGCTGGGCTGCCGGAATGGGCTTTGTAGTGTTCAAAGGACTTGACATGGTTCACGGACTCCGCGTTCCGGCACGTGTAGAGGAAGAAGGTCTGGACATTTACGAACATGGTGAAACGGCTTACAATAGCTGATATGGAAGTGGGGAGGATGTGTCAAAACATCCTCTCTCTAAAACACAAAAGCAAAACGACATTTTATAATAAGATTACAATCAACATTTAAAACTATATAGATTATGTCACTTATCATTCCTAAAGATTACAAGCAAACGCTGACGCCTGAGACAACGGAACAGGCTATACGCATGTTGAAAACCACCTTCCAGGAGAAGCTGACGAAGGCGCTTAACCTGCGCCGCGTGACGGCTCCCCTGTTCGTCCTCTCGGGCACAGGTATCAATGATGACCTGAACGGTGTCGAACGCCCCGTCCGATTCCCGATCCATTGTATGGGCGACCGCATGGCCGAAGTGGTCCACTCGCTCGCCAAATGGAAACGGATGAAGCTCGCCTCCTACCGCATCCCGGCCGGCTACGGACTGTACACCGACATGAATGCCATCCGGGGCGACGAAGACCTGGACAACCTGCATTCCCTCTATGTAGACCAATGGGACTGGGAACGGACCATACGCCCGGCAGACCGCAATCTGGATTATCTGAAGAAGACGGTGCGCAGCATCTACTCCCTACTGAAAGAAATCGAGGTGATGGTCTATGACTATTATCCTCACATCACACCTACCCTCCCCGACGACATCACGTTCATCCACGCCGAGGAACTGCTCAGCATGTATCCCGGCATCAGCCCGCGTGAACGCGAGACGAAGGCGGCCGAAAAGTTCGGCGCGATCTTCATCATCGGTATCGGCGGCGAACTGGCCAATGGTGAGAAGCACGACGGACGCGCCCCGGACTATGACGACTGGAGCAGCGTAAACTCCGACGGCTTCAACGGCCTGAACGGGGATATCATCCTCTGGAACGACGTGCTGCAATGCGCCTTCGAGCTTTCGTCGATGGGAATCCGCGTAGACAAGGATGCGCTGGTACGCCAGCTCGACATCTGCGGTTGTCCCGAACGCAAGGAGCTGGAGTTCCACAAAGCGTTGCTCGAAGACCGCCTGCCGCTCTCCATCGGCGGAGGTATCGGACAAAGCCGCCTCTGCATGTTCTTCCTCCGCAAAGCCCATATCGGCGAAGTGCAGGCTTCCATCTGGCCGGAGGAACAGATTGAGGAATGCAAACAGAACAATATCATATTATTATAGCAGCAAGGTTACCACCGGATAAATAATGAATAAACAATTACTATAAAATCAAGTATTATGTCAAAGTTAAGATTCAGAGTTGTAGAGTCAGCCTTCAAGAAACGGGCTGCAGAAGTACCGGCGCCAGCCGAACGTCCGTCCGACTATTTCGGGCAGAACGTATTCAACCGTGCGAAGATGTTCAAATATCTTCCCGAGAAAGCATACGAACGGATCACGGACTGTATCGACAACGGTGCGCCGCTGGACCGCGAAACGGCCGATGCCGTAGCAGCCGGTATGAAGAAGTGGGCGATCGAAATGGGTGCTACCCACTATACCCACTGGTTCCACCCGCTGACCGAGGGCACAGCCGAAAAGCACGACGCCTTCGTTGAGCACGACGGCAAAGGCGGCATGGTCGAAGAGTTTTCCGGCAAGCTGTTAGTGCAGCAGGAACCGGATGCATCCAGTTTCCCGAACGGCGGTATCCGTAACACGTTCGAAGCACGCGGCTACTCGGCCTGGGACCCTTCTTCTCCTGCGTTCATCGTGGGTGACACGCTTTGTATTCCGACTATCTTTATCGCTTACACAGGTGAATCGCTGGACTATAAAGTGCCTTTGCTGAAATCACTCGAAGCGGTTAATAAGGCAGCCACGGAAGTCTGCCACTATTTCAATCCGGATGTAAAGAAGGTCTATTCCTACTTAGGTTGGGAACAGGAATACTTCCTCGTAGACGAAGGCCTCTACGCCGCCCGTCCCGACCTGTTGCTGACAGGACGTACGCTGATGGGACACGAGAGTTCGAAGAACCAGCAGTTGGAAGACCACTACTTCGGTGCGATCCCGACCCGCGTCATGGAGTTCATGAAGGACCTGGAAATAGAGGCGCTCAAGTTAGGTATTCCATTGAAGACACGCCACAATGAGGTGGCGCCGAACCAGTTCGAGTTGGCTCCTATCTATGAGGAATGTAACTTGGCGAACGACCATAACCTGCTGGTCATGGCTCTGATGCGCAAGATAAGCCGCAAACACGGTTTCCGTGTCCTGCTGCATGAAAAACCTTTCAAGGGTGTGAACGGTTCGGGTAAACACAACAACTGGTCGTTGGGTACCGACACCGGCATCCTGCTGATGGCACCGGGCAAGACGCCGGAAGACAACCTCCGTTTCATCACCTTTATCGTGAATGTCCTCATGGCTGTTTACCGCCACAACGGATTGCTGAAAGCCAGCATCTCGAGTGCGACCAACGCCCACCGTCTGGGAGCGAACGAAGCGCCTCCCGCAATTATCTCCAGCTTCCTCGGTGCACAGATATCCGAAGTGCTGGAACATCTCGAGAAGAGCGAACCGGAGAACCTGATGCTGGCAGGCAAACAAGGCCTGAAGCTGGATGTCGCCCGCATCCCCGAATTGTTCATCGACAATACGGACCGTAACCGTACTTCTCCCTTCGCCTTCACCGGAAACCGTTTCGAGTTCCGCGCCGTAGGTTCGGAAGCCAACTGTGCATCCGCTATGCTTGTCCTGAACGCTGCCGTAGCCGAACAGTTGAAACTCTTCAAGGCTGAAGTAGACGCTAAGATCGCCGACGGCAAGGAGACATTCGCCGCCATCCTCGAAGTGATCCGCAAGGATATCAAAGAATGTAAAGCCATCCATTTCGACGGCAACGGTTACAGCGACGAATGGAAAGCCGAAGCTGCCCGTCGCGGCCTGGATTGCGAGACAAGCGTGCCGGTTATCTTCGACAACTACCTGAAGGAAAGTAGCATCAAGATGTTCGAATCGACAGGCGTCATGACCCGCAAGGAGCTGGAAGCCCGCAACGAAGTGAAGTGGGAGACCTACACAAAGAAGATTCAGATCGAAGCGCGTGTCCTGGGCGACATCGCGATGAACCATATCATCCCGACCGCTACGACCTACCAGACTTCCCTGATCGACAACGTTTACAAGATGAAAGACCTCTTCCCTGCCGACAAGGCCGCCATTCTCTCTTCCCGTAACCTGGAGATCATCGAAGACATCGCCCACCGGACTAACTTCATCAAAGAGAAGGTAGACGAGATGATCGAAGCCCGCAAGGTTGCCAACAAGATCGAGAACGAACGCGAGAAGGCGATCGCCTACCACGACAATATCGTTCCGATGCTGGAAACGATCCGCTACCATATCGACAAGCTGGAACTGGTTGTAGACGATCAGATCTGGACATTGCCGAAATACAGAGAGCTATTATTTATCAGATAAGTCGATAAGGGGCGGTACCATATCTCCGCCCCTCTTTTTATTATTCAGACAGTAGTTTTTTGTTGATTGTTTTGTGTTTGCAAGGGGAGTATGCTGTGAAGTATCGCTCCTCTTCTTTTTTATACCAGTCAAAATGCATACCTTTGGAGCATCATATATAAGAAAGGAGTCCAACAATGACAGCAATGGAACTACAACAATGGAAACAGAACTTTATCCGCGATTATCTGGATGAAATCGAGGATATGGAAGTATTGGAAAAGATTAAGAAATATGTCAAGAAAGTGACGCCCAGGAAAGAGACCCCGCGCCCTTGTGTCATCCATTCTAAGGAAGAGATGATTGAGAAGGTCAGGGAAGCTACGGCTCAGGTTGAAAGAGGGGAATATATTACAGATGAAGAACTTTCTAAGGAAATAGAGACATGGTTTCGATGACGCGCCTAATCTGGTCTAAAATGGCCAAAGAAGAAATAAAAGCCATAATCCGATACTATAGAAAAGAGGCGTCTGCACAAATAGCAAGGAACATCGTGACCTCTATCCAGCGGGAAGCACAACGATTACTTCTCATGCCCCAAATCGGAACAGTCGAACCTTTGTTGGCGACAAAAAGCAAGGAATATCGTTATATAATCAGTTCTCACTATAAAATTATATACTACATACAGAACAAGACAGTTGTTGTCGCCTGTATCTTCGATTGCCGCCAGGACCCTGATAAACTCAAACACGCTATAAGATAAATAGAAACGAATATGAACTACGGATTTGTAAAAGTTGCCGCCGCTGTGCCACATGTACAGGTTGCGGATTGTTTTTATAATATAGAAAAGATAGAAGGCCTGATGCGTCAGGCATCGGAAAAAGGCGTACAGATAATGGCTTTCCCGGAGCTGGCCGTCACCGCTTATACCTGCCTCGACCTCTTTGCCCAGCAAACACTGCTGGACAATGCTGAAAAGGCTTTGCTCAAACTGGTCAACGATACGGCAGACCTGGACATCCTGACCTTCGTCGGTATTCCGCTCCGGACAGAAAACAGGCTTTTCAACACAGCCGTCGCTTTCCAAGGAGGCAGAATATTAGGCGTCGTTCCTAAAACGCATCTGTCCAACTACAAAGAGTTCCAGGAACAGCGTTGGTTCACTTCCGCCCTCGAACTGCAAAAGCCGACGATCAATATCTGCGGACAGGAATATCCGCTCGACAACTATCTGTTGTTCAATTCGGGGCACATATCAGTCGGCATCGAGATATGTGAAGACCTCTGGGTGCCCGTCCCCCCCAGCTCACTGCTGGCCATGAAAGGGGCCAATATCATCTTCAATATATCGGCAAGCAACGAGCTGATCGGCAAGCATAACTACCTCAGTTCGCTGATCTGCCAGCAATCCGCCCGGTGCATAGCCGGATATGTCTATGCCTCTTCCGGTTTCGGCGAATCGAGTACCGACCTGGTCTTTGCCGGAAACGGTATTATTGCGGAGAACGGCAACCTGCTTGCCAAATCGCCCCGCTTCACAATGGAGGAACAGCTTGTCGTCAGCGAGATCGACATCGAGACGTTGCAAAACGACCGGATGGTGAATAACAGCTTTATGCGTGGAGCCGCCGACCTGCTGAAGAAGGAGATACAGACCATTGATTTCGAGGTTCGGGTTCCGGACGGATTCTGCCTGACCCGCCCGGTCGATCCGCATCCGTTCACCCCTTCCGGTGATGCTCTGAAAGAACGTTGCGAAGAGATTTTCCAGATACAGGTAGCCGGACTGGCAAAGCGTATGCTTCATGCGCACGCACAAACAGCCGTCGTCGGCATCTCCGGCGGCCTGGACTCAACACTGGCACTGCTTGTCACCGTCATGACATTCGATGCGCTGAAAATGCCGCGCGAACAGATCATCGGTATCACCATGCCCGGCTTCGGCACAACCGGACGTACCTACAACAATGCCGTCAACCTGATCCGCTCCCTCGGTGTCACCTTGAAAGAGATCTCGATCAAGGAAGCCTGCCTGCAACATTTCAAGGATATCAATCACGATCCGTCTGTCCACGACGTGACATACGAAAACAGCCAGGCGCGCGAACGGACCCAAATCCTCATGGACGTTGCCAACCAGGAAAACGGCCTTGTCATCGGAACCGGCGACCTTTCCGAACTGGCACTCGGCTGGGCTACTTACAACGGTGACCACATGTCGATGTACGGCGTAAACGGCAGCATTCCCAAAACGCTGGTCAAATATCTGGTCGAATGGGTTGCCAACAACCGCGTGGACGAGGCTTCCCGCCTCACTCTGCTGGACATCGTCGATACACCTATCAGTCCCGAACTGATTCCGGCAGACGAAAACGGCAATATCAAACAAAAGACAGAAGACCTGGTCGGCCCGTACGAGCTGCACGACTTTTTCCTCTATCACTTTCTCCGCTTCGGCTCGCATCCGTCCAAGATTTATTTCCTGGCGCAGAAAGCCTTTGCCGGAGTGTATGACAATGCGACGATCAAGAAATGGCTGTACACCTTCTTCCGCCGCTTCTTCCAACAACAGTTCAAACGCAGCTGCCTGCCCGACGGCCCGAAAGTGGGTTCCGTCAGCCTGTCACCGCGTGGAGACTGGCGTATGCCGAGCGATGCGGTATCGAGGCTTTGGCTGGAGGAGATAGAAAGTCTTTCTTTATAAAACAGCAATTCTTATTTTTTCTCCCCGAACACGAAGGAAATGTTACAGGTCCCGTTTTTTTTCGGACGGGAGCGGTTTTTTTTCAGACGGGAATCAGAAACGGGTGCCAGATGGTGCCAGATAAAATGCATTTTCGTGAACTTTTAAATAAATACTACGTGACGTATGCTATAAAAGAGGCACACGTCGTAATTAAAAATATAAAAGTTACGGAAAACGCTTTTTATCTGGCACCATCTGGCACCCACAGGTTAAAAAGGAAGAGACGCCTTTTACTTAATCGGTTGCTTATTAACACCTTGCATATTTCTCTTATTTACCCGTCTTTCTTTCGTACTCCCCATTTATCCGTTTTACCAGTACAAAAAGTGAGCTCAACTGCCGAAAAAAGGCATTTTTATGGCGTTTAGCAAGGGGCAAAATCCCCTGTTTTCAGCCGCTTTTCGAGTTTTCAGCCGTTCATACTCGTAGTAGATAAGGGCTAAAATCGGTCAATTTTCGCTATTTAAGAAGAAAAATGGTGTGCAGGAAAGTTCGGTTATAAGAAAAAGTGAACCTGTAAATGCTGATTTATCGGTGCGTTTGCTCGTATTTACCGGACGCAGACGGGCGCAGATTACGCAGAGGAACGCAGACTTATTTTCTTTTAAAACAATTAATGATCTGCGTTCGCCTGCGTTGTCTGCGAAATCTGCGTCCGGTAATACAAACATAGCGACACCCCGATAAATCATTATTTATTGTTTCAAATATGGCCATATTTGAAACAACCAGCCAATACAAAAAAAGGCTACCGGAATCCCGATAGCCTTTTCGCATATATTTCTTCGATCTTTCTTATTCAGACAAAGCAAATGCCGGTTGACGGTGGATCCACTGTCCGCGAGTGAAATCAGGGAAGTCAACCAATGCACCGCCACGAGCGATAGACATTTCAGACAAACCGGAAATAGCACTCCATGCAGCAGCATCGTAGCAGTCCATAGGAGCCGGTTTCTTATTATGGATGGCGTTGATCAGGTCGAACATCATCACATAGTCCATACCGCCGTGTCCAGCCTGTGCAGCTTCGGCTTCATGTTTGGACCACAAAGTATGGTCGTATTTCTTGAACCATTCTTCCGAATCATCCCAACGGTGAGGTTTGGATTTACCCTGAACATATACATGGTCGCCATCGTTCATCCACAAACCTTCGGTACCCTGGATACGGAAGCCTAATGAATAAGGACGGGGAGAGTTTGTATCGTGAGTAACGATGATTGTCTGTCCGTTTGCACATTTGATCATAGAAGTTACGATATCACCCAAGTTGAAACGAACCTTTGCCAACGGATGATTTTCACCGCCATTGTCTACGATAAACTTATGCAGGCCGCGTGACTGAGTTGCCATAGCCGACAAAGACAGGAAACGGTTACCGCGGTTGATATCCAAACAGTTTGCAACCGGGCCGATACCGTGAGTCGGATAGATATCACCATTACGACGTACGGAATGGTTCGTACGCCACTGAGCTTCAGCAAAAGCTGTCGGCCCCATACGCAGGTCACCGCTTCCCGGTACATAGTTATAATGCTTTCCATCGTTGAACTTCACTTCGCGCAAGTCATGTTCGTAACCGCATTCTCCATGCAGGATTTCACCGAACAAGCCCTGACGGACCATATTCAGCGCAGCCATACAGTCGCGGCGGTAGCAAACATTTTCCATGATGTTCAGATGGCTTCCGGTAGCTTCCGAAACGTTTACCAAATCCCAACATTCTTCCAGCGTATTGGCAGCTGAAACTTCAACGCCAACATAAGGAACGCCTGCTTTCATGGCAGCAACCGACATCGGTACGTGCCATTCCCACGGGCTGGCGATGATAACGCAGTCGAATTCTTCGTTATTCAACATCTTTTCAAATTCACGTTCGCTACCGGTATATACTTTCGGAGCCGGAACATTGAATTTAGCGATATGATCCAATGTACGCTGGATAGGACCAGCCTGGATATCACAGATCGCTACGATCTTGTTACCGGGGATAGACAATACGTTGTTGATGTGTTCGTGGCAACGTGAACCCGTACCGATAAAGCCGAAACGCAGTTTGCCATCATCTTTGCCAACCGGTTTCTTCTTTTGAGCACTTGTTTCTGTTGCTACTGTAGTAGCGGCGGCGTTACCGCTCAAGGCAAGACCTGCTGTACCGATTCCGGCAGCGGTCATCTTTTTCAGGAATGAACGACGAGTGTTTTCCATTTTTCAATTTAGAATTTTATGTTAAGTGGGCAAATTTATAATATTCCGTGAATATTTCAAAGAAGATAGCCCTTTATTTTGCTGCCGCTCTTTTCTTATTTCTCCAGAAACTGCCGTCGCGTTTGCTGCCAAACATGTTCCGGCGTTTCGATTCTTCCTTCAGTGCCTGTTTCTTTTCGGCTACCGCCACCTTTACTTCGGCCGTCTCGAACTCGTGTCCTCCGGCAACCGGAACGGCTTTTCCGATCAGTTTTTGGATATCTTTCAGATACGGTACTTCCTCCGCATCACAGAAGGAGAAAGCAACTCCGCTGCGACCTGCACGGCCTGTACGACCGATACGGTGCACGTATGTTTCCGGAACGTTCGGCAGATCATAATTGACCACATGCGAAAGGTGATCCACATCGATACCGCGTGCGGCAATATCGGTAGCGATCAACACGCGTGTCGTATGATCTTTGAAGTTACTCAATGCCCGTTGACGGGCGTTCTGTCCCTTATTTCCATGAATGGCTTCCGCCCCTATTCCGGCCTTGTTCAAGACACGTGCCACTTTATCCGCCCCATGTTTCGTACGGGTGAAGACCAATACGGATTCCAGCGAGCGGTCGCCCAACAGATTCGTCAGCAAGTTTATCTTATCCGCTTTTTCCACAAAATAGACAGACTGGTCTATCGTATCGACTGTAGAAGAAGCAGGCGTCACCTCCACCTTTTCCGGTTCATGCAGGATCGTCCCGGCCAGGCGTTCGATCTCCGGCGGCATGGTTGCCGAGAAAAACAAAGACTGGCGCTTTTTAGGCAACAGCGGCAGGATACGTTTGATGTCATGGATAAAACCCATGTCGAGCATCCGGTCCGCCTCATCCAAAACGAAATACTCCAATGTATTCAGGCGGATAAAACCCTGGTTGATCAAGTCCAGCAAACGACCGGGCGTTGCAATCAAGACATCCACACCCCGCTCCAATGCATCGGTCTGAGGTTTCTGGCCTACGCCACCGAAGATAACCGTATGCCGCACGTGCGTATAACGTCCGTAAGCGGTAAAACTTTCGCCGATCTGGATTGCCAGTTCGCGCGTCGGGGTCAGGATCAGGGCTTTAATACCCGGTCTGCGGCCATTCTTGCCCTGTTCTTCTATCTTCTGGATAATGGGAATGGAGAAAGCGGCAGTTTTACCTGTTCCGGTTTGCGCGCAACCTAATAGATCTGATCCATCCAACACGACGGGAATGGCTTCGGCTTGTATAGGAGTGGGAGTTGTGTACTGTTCTTTTACGAGAGCCTTACGTATCGGCTCGATTAATTCTAATTGTTCAAATGTCATATAAAAGGATGAGCCGTCGCGGCTCGTTAAATAAATAATGAGGACAAAGATAAACAAAAATCCGGCATCTCGGCAATTATTTCCTATATTTGCGTGCTTTTATCAAACATTCAGTTCCTTTTTGCTTCTTATGAGAGAATTATTGTTACTACTCAAACGGTTTTTCGGATACACTTCTTTCCGTCCCTTACAGGCCGAAATCATACAGCGCATCTTGCAAAAAAAAGATTCGCTGGTCCTGATGCCTACAGGTGGCGGCAAGTCGATCTGCTTCCAACTGCCGGCCATCTATCTGCCGGGAACAGCCGTGGTAGTATCTCCTCTCATCGCTTTGATGAAAGACCAGGTGGAAGGGCTGATTGCAAACGGTATTCCGGCAGCAACGCTCAACAGCATGATGCCGGAGGAAGAACGCCACCGCGTACGGCAGCTATGCATACAGGGAAAAGTGAAACTGCTTTACATATCACCCGAAGGCATCATGAGCGAACTGCACTGGCTCCTGCCTCGCATCGACATATCGCTGATTGCCATCGACGAAGCCCACTGCATCTCGCATTGGGGACATGACTTCCGGCCGGAATATACCCAACTATCCGTATTAAAAGACAACTTTCCGAAAGTCCCGCTGGTCGCCCTGACTGCGACGGCAGACAAAATCACTCGAACAGATATCGTCAGCCAATTAAAGCTGCGTAATCCGCAAACATTTATTTCCTCGTTCGACCGCCCGAACCTCTCGCTGACCATCCGTCGCGGACTGAGCAAAAAAGAAAAGATTGCAGCTATCGTCCATTTCATAAACAAACACCACAGGCAGAGCGGTATCATTTACTGCATGAGCCGCAACGGGACGGAATCATTAGTGGAAGAACTGTCCGAATACAGCATCCAGGCGGTAGCCTACCACGCCGGGCTTAGTCCGATGCAGCGTGAAAAGGCGCAGGACGATTTTATCAACGACCGTGTCAACGTGGTCTGCGCAACAGTCGCCTTCGGTATGGGTATAGACAAAAGCAATGTCCGCTGGGTGATTCATTATAATATGCCGGGAAGTATCGAAAACTACTACCAGGAGATAGGCCGTGCCGGACGGGACGGAATGAAAAGCGACACGCTCCTCTTCTACTCCGTCTCAGACATCCTGCTCCTCCGCCGCTTTGCGGAAGAGAGCGGGCAGAAAGATGTCAGCCTGCAGAAACTGAACCGTATGCGCCGTTACTGCGAAGCGGATATTTGCCGCCGGCGTATCTTACTCAGCTATTTCGGAGAAGAGACGGACAAGGACTGCGGAAACTGCGACGTATGCAAGAACCCGCCCCAGCGCTTTGACGGAAGCGTCCTGGTCCAAAAAGCTTTGAGCGGGATTTTCCGCACCGGACAGACAGCCAACATGCACCTGCTGATCGATATATTACGCGGCGCAGAAAAAGAAGAACTGACAGAAAAAGGTTACGACAAACTAAAGACCTACGGCGTAGGCAAGGACCTTTCTTATAAAGAATGGAAAGAATATCTTTACCAGATGCTCCAGCTCGGCTATATCGAGATCGATTATATGTCTGCCGGGCATCTGAAAGTCACTCCCTTGGGGCGTAAGATACTTTTCGGAGAACAGCAAGCCTTACTGACCGTCTATCAGAAAACAAAAGACTTTGCCCTCCCCACCCGGAAAGGAGGCTACAAATACCGGCCGATCCGTCCGCTTCAGTCTGCATCCGTCGAAGACACGCTGCTCGACTCCTTGCAACAGCTCCGCAAACAGATTTCCGAACGCGAGCATATCCCTGCCCACCTCATCTTTTCGGATGACGCACTGGATGATATGGTTCAAAAGAGGCCGGTTACACTCGATGAGTTCAGCGAGATACGCGGTGTCGGAGAGCTGAAGTTAGACAAATACGGAAAGGTATTCGTCGCCTTGATCCGTTTTGTTCTGCGTCTGCCGAAGTAATGAATAAAAAAAGAAAAACAATCCCTCTATTCTTTTGTTTTTATTATATATTTACACGACAGATAAAATAAAGAATAGATACGATGAAGCCGGTACCCATACTTTTGATACTTTGCCTTTCCACACTCAGTTTTTGCACGACTAAATCAGGAGAGTCGCAAAACGCCGATTTCCAGAAACAAGATACACTGGTGACAGTTACCACCCCCGATAAAGACACGATTCCCGCTCCTATAGAGATTGTTATCGAAAAGGAATTGCTTTATGACCAGCATACATTAGCCGATACTTATCCCTACAAAGATACGACACGTGTATTCCAATGGGGTAAGATAAAGGAACGTCTGCGGTTGCTCGATTCAATCCAGCAGAAGCCTGCACGCTGGGCGATCCTTCAAAACTACAGGAACAAGAACGGGGAAGCCCCGTTAGTCCGGAAGTTTCACCGGGATGCTTATAAACGGGTTTCCGACACGTTGGGCATCGAGCGTTACCAGTCTGTTCCGCTCTACCTGCCGGAAGATACACTGACAGCAGAACGTTATGGCCGTGACGGCGATCTCGTCAAGCTATTGGAGGAAGGCGATCGCCTATCCCGTATCCAAACGATCTATACGGACGGGGAATGGCTGATTCCGAAAAAATACGTCAAGCCGATAGCCGATACGGTCACTTTCAATAAAGCCATATGCGTCGATGTGACCAACCAAAATATTGCAACTCTTGAACATATCGGTTCCAAATGGCTGGTCAGAAGCATGAATCCCGCCACAACCGGCCAGCACCGCCCTCCCTATGCGCAAGAGACGCCGTTAGGCATGTTTGTTGTCCAGGAAAAGAAAGCAAGGATGATTTACCTGGTTGACGGAAGCAAGGAAACAGGAGGATTCGCCCCATACGCCAGCCGTTTTACGAACGGAGGCTATATTCACGGAGTTCCGGTAAACGCGCCGCGAAAGTCGCTGATCGAATACAGTCCGACACTCGGAACGACTCCACGCTCCCATATGTGTGTCCGGAACGCGACCTCACATGCCAAGTTTGTTTATGATTGGGCGCCTGTAAATGAGACTATTGTTTTCGTTTTTGATTAAAAGTCTTATCTTTGTGCGACATTACTTAATCTTTGTGCGACATTACTTAATCTTTATGTTATCACGCATTTGTCTATATCTGATTTTTCTATTTCTTCCTGCCAACTATACGGCAACCAGAAGTACGTCTCCCTCTGTACCGGCAATACCATTATCGGATTGCCAACAGCTATACGCAGATATGCAACTCGAAAACGTGGTCAATTATAAGGCTTTCGAATATGCACTAACCGGGGCAAAAGCAATCGAGCGACGGAACAAAGATATCATTACCCTCATCGACTTCAGCAAGCCGTCGACAGAAGAACGGCTTTATGTATTAGATATCCGCCATAAAAAGCTACTGTTCTCATCCCTTGTCTCACACGGGAAAAACAGCGGCGGTAATTATGCCACTTCTTTTTCCAATGAAGTAGGTTCCTACAAAAGCTCGTTAGGTTTTTTCGTTACAGAAAACACTTATCAGGGTAAAAACGGATATTCCCTCATTCTGAACGGTTTGGAAAAAGGCTTCAATGACCGGGCAAAAGAGCGGGCGATCGTGGTGCACGGCGCCAGTTATTGCAATCCGTCTGTTGCAGTATCCGCCGGTCGCCTGGGAAGAAGTTTCGGCTGTCCCGCCCTGCCTCCGTCACTGACTAAACCGATCATCAATACCATTAAGAATGGGACTTTACTCTATATTTATGCCAACGATAAGTATTACCTGAGTCACAGCACAATCTTATCCACGGAAAAATCTATTTCTCCAAATTCAATCATTGCATTAAACAACCGGATACGGGAATAACGCGCCAAATCATCCGGACGGATATCTCCCCGGACAATCTCTCCCCTGTCCAACAAAGAAGCCCTTTTCGTTCCGGCCAACAACGGCATGGCGGGAGTAACCCACTGCGCGCCGTCCCAAAGCGCAATATTACAGATGGAAGTATCGGTCAACAGTCCTTTCCGCACAATCAGGACATCATCTTGCGTCTTACGAAGCGCAAACAAGCGATCCAATAGCTCCCGATCCGTACTTTTATAAGAATAGTCTGCATCATCGCAAACAACTAACCGCAAAGATGAAACAGGACGCAAGTGATAGGCCGCATACTCGACCTTCAGGATGTCATCTGCATACTCCACCCGGCATTTTGTCCGCTCCCGGAAAGTATCCGGCTGAATATAGTCCGCCAGATCGAGCAGCCCCGCTTGCTGCAACACTTCCCGACGCGTCTCATTCATACGCTTGTTATGATAGGACAAGTTGTGAATCCGCCTGTCCTCTATACGGATTGTTTCAATAAATGGGAACATATACTTTCTGTTTCATTTCATTATACTCGCTCGACAAATCACTCTTAGCAGTAATGCCGCCACCGCTCTTAAAGACCAGGCTACCATCCGCCAGCTGTTCCAAAAAGCGAATCATAACAGCGCTATTCAAGCTATTTCCATCAAAATAGCCCATCACGCCGGTATAGAAACCTCGTTCATAAGTCTCCGCCTCCTCAATAATTTCCATCGTCTTTTTCTTCGGAGCCCCGGTGATAGAACCTGCCGGAAGAAGGTGAAAAAGCAATTCCCCCACTCCCGCCTGCCAGTCTGTCGCAAGACGTCCGCGAATCTCGGAACTGACCTGCAACAAGACTCCTCGATGTGTCTGCAATTCGTCTATATAACGATAACGGATGACCTCCACCTCCGTAGCCACCCTGCTCAGGTCATTCCGGATCAGATCGACAATCGTAGCATGTTCGGCCGTTTCTTTCGGATCATCCAGTATCCGCCTGTGGGCATCCGGTAAGATAGCGTCAATGGTCCCTTTCATCGGATAAGAGTAGATAAACCCATCTTGTATCTTCACGAATATCTCGGGAGAGAAGACTACAAAACGATTTTTCATCCACAACTTATATCGTGCCTCCGAACGATAGAAAACCTCCAGCAGACTTAAATTACTCCGGACAGGCGTCAGACAGGTGAGGTTTGCCAGATAAGAGTTTCCAGCCCGAATATGGCTGATGACTTTCCGGAAAGAATCGGCATAAGCCTCCAGCGATATGGGGAATGTTTCCCATTGGACTACCGGACTGCCATTTCCCGTAAAGCCGGCGCACATCCCCTCTTCCACATTTGTCAAACCATCCAGATTATAGAGCAATTCAGCCGGATCGACCCGGTCTGTCTCCTCTACAAAAACACAATCCTGCTTATAATCGACCACAAACAGGAAAGGCCGCCTTTCCGCACCCAACAGGTTCATACGGCAGACGGCCTCTGTACGATTACAAAATTTCATATCAGAAAACGTTCGGTCAAGCCTCCAAAGGCATCGATACGACGATCACGGAAGAAAGGCCACCAACGACGCACATTCTCACTACGTGTTTTATCAATCTCGACAACCCGTATCTCTTCATTATCGTTGGATAATTCAGTTAGCAATTCGCCTTGCGGACCCGCTACGAAGCTATTCCCCCAGAACCGGATACCATTCGTCTGGCCGGAAGGGTCCGGCTCATGTCCGACACGATTCACCGTAATAACCGGAAGCCCGTTTGCCACGGCATGACCACGTTGCACGGTCACCCAAGCCCCTAACTGACGTTGCTTTTCTTCCTCCGTATCACTGCTCTCCCAACCGATAGCTGTCGGATAGATCAACATCTCCGCCCCTTTCATCGCCATCAGGCGGGCAGCCTCCGGATACCACTGATCCCAGCAGACCAATACTCCTAATTTACCTGCCGAAGTCTGGATCGGCTCGAAGCCCAGATCACCGGGAGTAAAATAGAACTTCTCATAATAAGCCGGATCATCCGGAATATGCATCTTACGGTATTTCCCGGCAATAGTGCCATCCTTCTCGATCACCACAGCCGTATTGTGATACAACCCGGGTGCCCGTTTCTCAAACAAAGAAAGTACCAGCACAATCCCTAATTCCTTCGCCAATGCCCCGAATATCTCGGTTGAAGGACCGGGTATCGGTTCCGCCTGATCGAATACCGCCGTATCTTCCGTCTGGCAAAAATAAAGCCCGTTATGCAACTCCTGCAAAACAACCAGCCCCGCCCCTTGCGAAGCACAAGCACGGATATTCCGTTTCAATTTCTCGATGTTAGCAATCCGGTCCCCCGTATTCGCCTGCTGCACCAATCCAACCTTTAACGTATCTCCCATCTTATCTTTTAACTCTTAATTCTTAATTTTCAACAGACAACCCTTTCCGGATACTGCATCGTCACACAATGCAAAGAACCGTGCTGCTTAATCAACGGCAAGCAATTGATCCCAATGATTTCACGATCCGGGAATGCTTGCTGCAAAGCAGCTTTTGCCAGTTCGTCTTTCGGCGAATCATAATAAGGCAGCAACACCGCCCCATTGATGATCAAAAAGTTTGCATAAGTAGCCGGAAGACGCTCTCCTTCCCATTCCACACAGTCCGCCATCGGTAGCGGGATCAGCCGGTAAGGTTTACCGTCCGCCTGCCGGAAAGCCTGCAACTCCTGTTCCATCGCCCGGAGTTCTTCAAAATGCTCATCCGACTCATCCGTACATTGCACATATGCAATCGTATCTTCACTACAGAACCGAGCCAATGTATCGACATGGCTGTCCGTATCGTCACCGGCCAGATAACCGTTTTGCAGCCATAAAATACGCTCAAACCCGAACACGTCCTTCAAATAGGCTATCAGTTCCTCCTTCTGCAAATACTCATTCCGGTTCACCGAAGAAAGACACTCCACGGTCGTCAGTAATGTACCCTTACCGTCCGACTCTATACTGCCCCCCTCTAACACAAACGGCTGCATATTGACAGACAAGACACCATCGGTAAAAGTTCCCTGCGCAAACAGGTTACGGGTTATCAGGTTATCCAGATTTGCCGCGAACTTCATTCCCCAACCGTTAAACACGAAATCGTACACAAGAGGTTCCCCCTGGTCGAATACGGAAATACCGCCATGATCACGCGCCCAGGTATCGTTTGTTTCCATCTCCCGGAAAATAATCCGGCTATAGTCCACATCGCCCAACTGTTCGCGTACCGCCTGTTCGTCCGGGCAGACAATCAGCAACTTCTCACGTTTGATCACCTCTTTGGCAATCGAGACGAAACAAGGAACCACCTCTTCCAATATCGGAGCCCAGTCCGTATCTTCGTGCGGCCATGTCAACTGTACGGCACTTTGCGGATACCACTCCGCCGGTAATACTATCTTATCTTCCATCTGTATTCTGTATAACTTTTCTTCTTTGTGCAAATGTAAGCATTTTAAGTCGTAAAAAAACAGGTCAGAATATTTGGAATATTAAGAAACCTATTTAACTTTGCAGCACAAAGTACTTTTCACAGCAGCGAATAGATATGAACAAACAATTAGAAGACATAAAAGCCATACGGGAAATGATGGAAAGATCCTCCAAGTTCCTATCATTAAGTGGATTATCAGGCATAACTGCCGGAGTTGCAGCTATTATCGGAGCCTTTGTAGCCGATTTTTATATCCTGACACCCGGCAATACCTTAGCAAGCACTAACGAAAACACAGTGCATACACTGCTCCTTTTACTGGCGGATGCCTGCATCGTCTTACTGATTTCGATAAGCGCAGGCATGTATTTCTCGTGGAAGAAAACACGAAAAAGCAACAGTAAGCCATCGGCTGCCCTGATCCGCAAAACACTCTATAATTTAGGAATCCCACTTGTCACCGGCGGAATTTTCTCCCTTGTCTTCCTGCTGCAAAACGATATTACGATGGCATTGGCCATGACACTTGTTTTCTATGGACTGGCTTTGTTCTGTGTATCAAAATATACATACGACGAAATTCATTACCTGAGCTTGGGAGAGATCATTTTGGGAATCGCAGCGGTTATCTGGCCAACACATGCTTTCTGGTTCTGGATCTTCGGGTTCGGTTTTTTCCATATAGCCTACGGTTCACTCATGTATATCAAATATGATTTGAATAAAGGATGAAAAACATAATATCCAAATTAAATAAAGCTTTTGAAAGCCGCATCAGGTTAGGCATTATGTCTATCCTCTCAGTCAATGATTCAGCTGACTTCAACACGATGAAGCAGTTGATGGACCTGACTGACGGCAACCTGGCAAGCCACCTGAAAGCGCTGGAAGGATTAGGGTATATCCAATCTACCAAACAATTCATAGGCCGCAAGCCCAACACGACCTATACCATTACGGAAGAAGGACAAAAAGCTTTCAAAGAGCATTTGAATGCACTGGAGGAGTTGATCCGATAATTTTTTTTGCCCATCCACTTTGAGATACAAAGTACTTTCATACACATAAACAGATAATCTTATGACAACAACACCGAAAAGAACAGAAAAAACGAGCCAGACTATCACCTTTAAGGCTCTGATTATTGCCGTACTAACAATCCTCTTGCTAATTCCGGGATTGATGATCCAGGATTTGATCCAGGAACGGAAAAACAGAAGCGTAGAAACAATAGAGAAAATAAACGCAAAGTGGAGCAATGCGCAAACGGTTTGCGGCCCTATCCTCTGTGTCCCCTATACAACCACGTACACGGATTCTGATAACAAAATCACCAAACGCCTGCATACGCTGAGTATCACACCGGAAGAACTGAACATCAATACCCACCTGTTCCCGGAAGAGAGACATTACGGAATCTATAAAACAATTTTGTACAAAAGTGAGATAAACGTAGAAGGACGCTTTGACAAAGTCACCTCCTTACAGATTGAAAACAGCGTTATCCACTGGAACAACGCGTATGTCACGATCGGCTTGTCAGACCTGAGGGGTATAACCGATAATATAGAATTCAACCTGAACGGCCATTCATACACAGCAGAAGCGACAGGCAACAGCGATGAACTGTCAGGCAAGATTCTGACTGTCGGCATAGGCAACTCTCTGGCACCGGAAACAGGTCAGCCCTTAAACTTCAACTACAAGCTGAAACTAAACGGAAGCAGTAACATCAACTTTATCCCAATCGGCAAAACCAGCAAGGTACAGGTCGCCGGCGCATGGAGTTCACCGGGTTTCATCGGGAACTTCAGTCCGGAACATACGATTACGGAAAAGGGATTCGAAGCCTCATGGAGCATACTCCGCTTCAATCGTAATATCCCGGATATGTGGTCCGATAATCAAGTCGAGTCCTTCTATGACTCCACATTCGGTGTAAGCCTGGTCGACCCGGTCGATCATTACCAGCAGAACATGCGTTCAGCCAAATATGCCCTCATGTTCATTGCTCTCACTTTCGTTGTCTTTTTCTTTGTAGAGATACTTACCCGGACACGCATCCATCCGATCCAGTATCTATTAGTCGGCATCGCTCTAATCCTGTTCTACAGTTTGTTATTGTCTATTTCAGAACAGATAAATTTTGCAGTTGCCTATCTGATTGCCAGTGTTGCCACAATCGGATTGATAACCGCTTATACACACAGTATCTTTAAAAACAAGACGCAAACCGGCGCACTTGCCTTATTCCTTTGTATTCTGTACTTATTCCTGTTTGTAATCCTGCAACTGGAGGATGTCGCTTTGCTGATCGGAAGTATCGGGCTATTCATCATTTTAGGAATCATCATGTACTTCTCCCGCAAAATAAATTGGTACAAACAAGAAGATACAGAGGAAGAGCACGGCACAAAACCGGAAACAGCCAGTCAGCCAACCGAGTAATGAGAAATACGCCTTTACAGTATTTTCTCTATAATTTCCTGCAACTTGCTGTTTTCTCCCCATTTCCGAAGTAAGGAGAGCAAAGAGGCATCCATCACTTTTGACTGGTTGACAGCAAGAACTTCGGTGAAAGCTTCCAACAATCGTTTCAAGTCTTTCACCGGAGTTTCAGGCAAACCGGACAGAAAAGAGACCAACAGCAATTCCAATTCGTGGTTATGCCGGGGCGAGATATTCATCATGTCTTCAGTCACCAAGCCTGCAAACCGTTGTATAGGCGACCATTCATGCGATTGGATCTCACCCAGGATCTGTCCGACGGCAAAACTGTCCATCTTCCCTTTCTTCACAAATTCCGCCCATAGCTCGGCCGCATTCGTACGGACCGTCTTATTGACACTCAACAGGCAGATCGCCAGGTAAGTCTTCGCCATCTTCCCCCACCGGAAATCCAACTCACGCAACGTATCGAGCGTCACCAAGTTAAGCTGGCTCAGTTCCGTGTCATTCCAGTAAGCATCCCGCACACGGTCACGCACTAACAGGGCCAGCAAGACCTGCGGAGCATTCGGGGATAGCAACAATATCCGCTTCCAGTCCTTTTCGCGCAAAGACATTTTCCAAAACGTTTCGACCAATAGCGGGATACGCGAGCAAGGACGATACGTCACATACAGCGCATAACCGCCAAAACGTCTTTGTATCTGGACATTCTTGTCCGGCGGAGGAAGCAATTGAAGGATACGGTCCACCTTCCCGAAAGGCTTCTCAAAGACAAACACATCACAGGGAATATCGCCTGTTAGATAAGCGCGATTGACGGCGGAATAAGGGAAACCGGCAAATTCTTCATAAACGGTTTCCGGGCTTTTCACCAAACCCGCAGTCATCCACAAAGCCTGTTGTGTAAAGCGTCCCTTCGGGCGGGCTTTCGGATCGAACAGGAAAAGAAGCAATTCGCGATATTCGCCTGTCAACTCTTTATCCGCCAGCCGGAGCGCATCTTTCGTCCGGTCCAGTGCCACACGGGACAAGGCGATCTGAAAATCCAGATTATCCGGTTTGGCTTTCGCATTCTGATACTCCAGCAGGCGGGATACGAGGACTACCGGATCAATCCATGCCGGTCGGTGCGTAGGCGTGGACAACAGCGGTAAAGTATTCTTTTCCCTGATTTGTTTTGTGATACGCTTGGCAAGTTCCCAATAGGGTTTATAATCCCGGTAGGACTGCTGTGCTTTTTTACTTTTTATGCCACTGTCCACCTGCAGATTATTCACATAGAACTCATAAAACTCCGGCGTGCAGCCTTCATATTCCTGGAATAGCACTCCGGCATAATCGATTAGAAAAGAAGCAAGAAGAACATCCAGGTCTCCCACTCCTTCCACCTGATCTTTCATAATCAGCCGGGCCTGCTCGAAAGCAGGTATCATACGGGTGGCATCCTTCGGTTTCACAGACGGATGTATCCGGACCAAAGAGGCTATCACCAAATCGAGATGAAAACTCTCGTTCTCCTCTATCGGTTGGCTTATCAAAGAAATCAAGCCCTTCAGATTGGCTACCTCCGGTATCCGCATCTCTTCACGTATAAGAGGCATCGTAGAGTTTAATTGTTTTTTCTGTATACCCATAGAACAATATGTTTATCTGTGTACAAATATATAACAGTCAATATTATATCAAATATAAACATAAAAAACGAACTATTGTTCTACAGACCGTATTTATCGCAAAAAAGGCGCCTCTCACGAGGTGCCTTTTCCAAACGCAACGAATAATTTATTAACTACTTACACACTTATGATTTCTTGCAATCGCAAGAAGAATATGCTACCAACATCCAGACCAGCTTTTCCTGTTCTTTCAGGTAATCGCTCATCAGCGCTACTGTTGCCTCGTCGCCCGATTCGGATGCCAAGGAGAGCAACTTGCGTTCTTCGGCGATGAACTGGCCGTAGGTGTTCAGGATATTTTCCAGTGCTTCGTCGGCACAGGATACGCCTGATACTTCCTTCACTTTGGCGACTTTCAGGTATTCGCTGAACTTGTTGACAGGCACGCCGCCCAACATCAGGATGCGTTCTGCCAGTTCGTCGACCTTTTCGGCAGCATCGTTATACATATCTTCGAATTTACTGTGGAGAACAAAGAAACCGTGTCCCTTGATGTTCCAGTGGAAACCGCGAAGGTTTGTATAGAATACCTGATAATCGGCTAATAACTGTTGTAATGCTTCCACTACTTTACCTGCTGCAACTGCGTCCAAATGGATATAATCTAATGTCTTCATAATGCTTTACTTTTTAATTGTTATACTTTTTGTTTTTCTTGTACTGCAAAGATACATCAGATATAAGTTGCTGTCAAACAGATAATTTCTATACCATATAGATAAAATCTATACAAACCATCTCAACTTACTCTCCCGGTACGGAAGTACGGACGGCGTTCACTTCTTGGGGCAACCAGACCGCCATCTCGCCTTTCCCGCGATGCGCCCAGGCATAATACGGGATCAAAGTCAGCGTCACGTCTTTAACAGTCAGGCGGCCACTTGCATCATAGTTCAGCGCCTGTGCTGAAGTCTTGATCTCATTAATTCCATGCAGCAGATCCGGCTTGCGTTCAAACGTAAACTCGGGCTTACGGTTCACCAATACGCCCAGGACGCTGAAATCATTGTCCGGCCATTCGGCACAGTAGACGACCGGCCCACGCTCTACGGCTACACGCCCCCGGTCGGCTTCCACTTTCGCGTTAGCCTTGACCGTACGCGGTTCCATATCGAAATGCACCTCTACCACATCCCCCTTTTTCCACTGGCGTGAAACAGAGAAATATCCCTTTTCCAATCCGCTCTCTACCGCTTCGCCATTTACTTTAATGGAATAGCCCAACTGCTTACCGTCGGAGAACGTATACAGGTCACTCGGCACCACTTCGCCTCTCACCCAACCCGGGATGCGGATTTTCAACGTAAAGTCTTGCTTCCCTTTAGGGGTTACATTCAGGCGGATATCGCCGTTCCAGGGGTATTCGGTGCTCTGAGCCAATTGCAGGCTCTTTCCGTTCACCTTCAGGTCGGACGTGTTGCTCATAAAAAGATTGACATAGACATCCTTGTCATGCACCGCATAGACATATCCCGGCAAAGAGGGAATAAAACGGCAGATATTAGACGGGCAGCAGGCACAGCCGAACCAGGGCTGGCGCTGATGCTGGCCGGTCGACTCCAACGGATTCGGATAGAAGAAACCACCACCATCTAAGGAGACACCCGAAATCAAACCATTATATAAGGTACGCTCGAGAACATCATAATATTTGGATTCTCCGTGAAGCAGGAACAGGCGGTAGTTCCAATATACATTCCCTATTGCGGCACAAGTCTCGCAATAGGCGGTCAGGTTCGGCAATTCGTAGTTTTTCCCGAAAGCCTCCCCTTCATTGGTTGCCCCGATACCGCCTGTGAGATAAAGTTTCTTCGCCGCTACATTTTCCCAGATGCGGTCGATAGCATGGACATATCCCGTATCGCCTGTCAGGGCAGCCACATCTGCCATACCGGAATACATATAGGCTGCACGCACGGCATGACCGACGGCTTCATCCTGTTCCAACACCGGCTTATGCGCCTGGCTGTAAGCATCTTTACGGGCCGTATGGCCACGCTTGTCAAGAAAGAATTTGGCAAGGTCGAGGTATTTCTGCTGTCCTGTTGCTAAATAAAGTTTACAAAGTGCCATCTCGGCAATCTGATGACCGGGCACCAAAACGAGCTGTCCGGGTTTGTCGCCTATCGCCTTCTCCACACAATCGGCATATTTAATCGCTATATCCAGAAAATTCCTTTTTCCGGTTGCCTGGTAATGTGCTACAGCCCCTTCCACCATATGTCCAAGATTGTAAAACTCATGGCTCAGTTCTTCCACTTTTTCCCATCGCCGGCTACCCGCCCATTCATGCGGATGCTGCGGGTTCATGGTGCGGGCCGTATATAAATAGCCGTCCGGTTCCTGCGCGGCAGCCACAATGGTCAGTACGCTGTCGATATATTTATCCAGTTTCTTATCCGGATAGGTCTGCATGGAATAGCTCGCCCCTTCGATCGTCTTATAGACATCCGTATCATCGAACGAGAACCCTTCAACCTTATAATCGCTGTTAGGATGGGCCGCTTTCACGAAGTTTTCATAACGCCCCGTTTCTTCGCATTTACTGAATGCAAGCGGGATAGTCACCTCACGGCTGGCCTTCAGTCTTTGTCCCCAGAAACTATCGGTCACTTTTACGGATGTGAAAGGAACAGGCGTTATCGGGTAGCCGCCGTCATGCGTTTGTGCACTGCCTGCCAAACTTATGCCGGCAAGTGCAACTAATAAGATTTGCTTCATTATATATAAGAATTAAGTTACGCGATCTTTAAAGTGTAAAATTACACACTTAATCAAAAAAAGCAATTCAACACCTGTATGTTATTGAACAGCATTGTTTCAAAATTGGTAAGTTTTGAATCTCCTGCAAACCTAATGAATTACAATAACCCCCTTTTTTACCGTTTTTCTATTTCGTCCGAAATTCTGATCGATTTTGGATTGACTCTTTTCACGGTTTAAACTCCCCTTCCTGACAATAGGAAAAACGAGGTGCGCAGTCCGTTCCGAAAAACGTGCAATTTGATTGCCGAAAGACGGAAACGCCGACAATGTGATAAAGCTTAACTCCCGGAGAATCGATTATTTGAAAATAAAACGGACGGCGTCCCAAATATCGCAAGGAAATTCAGGGGCTTTTTTGCCATGAAAACGGTCCTCTTTTCAATTAGGACGGTCATAATCGCCATTACGACCGTCCTAATCTTCGCGAGCTGCCGAGTGCACTACACATTAGCACGGTCGTAATGGCAAAGAGGACGGTCGTAATTGTTGAAAACGCTCAAAAAATCGGAAAAAGCCCCTTTTTGAGGTCAAAAAAGTGGATTAACATTTGTTTTATTTTGAATGTCTTTTGGAACTGAAAAATGCGTTTTATACAATAAGCCCCTCCGGATAGTTGAAAGTTAAGAGTTGAAAATTGAAAGTTTGGAGGGATCGCATTTCTTAATTTACTTTCCATTCAATCACTCCACCCGACTCGCCTTTCTGAAGTTGGATAACCAGTTTCAGACCGGTAGTCTCAACCGGGGTAAAGTCTACGGAATTATAGCAATCCTTTTTACAGCCGTATTCTCCCCGGGCTTCTACATCTTTCCAGGTATTTCCCTTCCGATACTGCACTTTCCAGCTTGCCGGGACACGGAAGTTGCCGTCATAATGGTCGAAGTCAAGCCAGTAGACCTGCACATTCCGCACAGTCTCCGGTTTATCGAATACATATTCGATCGATTCTTCCGTACCTTCTTTCAACCAGAAATACCAGTAAGACTTCGACATATCGTCCGAACTTTTCGGATCCCACTGGTCATTGACGCCGTAACACCATTCACGGCGTTCATGGGCTATACCGTCTTTCTGAATCGGGGCACTGACAACGGTATATGATTTCGCACGTGAAGCGATGTTAGGTTCCGGTGTCGGTCTGGCATATCCGGCCGAAGCTGGAATCCAGACAGCCATTTCAGCATTCCCACGATTATTCCAGGTTGAATAAGGAATCATTTTTATAGGAACATCCTTTTCCGAAACAGTGCCGTTCGCTTCGTCACGCTCCATTTCCTTAGCGGTTGTGCTCAATTCCACTATGCCGTTCAATTTGTCTTTCTCATATTGGAATGTGAAAGCGGCATTTTCAGGAAGATACTTATTGAACACATGGTGGTCGGGCATATCGACCCCTTCCAGGCAATACACCACCGGTCCGCGTTCTACGGACAGCAGGCCTTCGTCGGCACGGACCTTTTCATGCGCCTTTACCCGGCGGACCTCCATCGGCATACGAAGTTCGACGACATCACCCGGCTTCCACTGTCGCTCGATCACCACATATCCATGATGAGCTTTCTCTTTCAGCGGCTTTCCATTTACGAAGACGGCACAAGGTTTTCTATCTCTTTTTACAAACGTATAGAGGTCACTGCCGGGAACCGGTTCATCGCCAGTCCAGGCCGGAATGCGGAGTTTCAGGTTAAAAGAGAGAGGCTTTTGTAGCGAGACGGTCAGCTTGACTGTACCGTCCCAGGGATATTCCGTATCCTGGACCAGGGCTACCGTATCACCTGCCAAAGCTATCCGGCTCCGGTTACCCGCATACAAATTCACATAGAGGTTGTTGCCCTGAGTGGCATACATATATTTGGGAATAGAAGCCATAAAGCGGGTGACATTACCCGGACAGCAGGCACACCCGAACCAGGGCGCCCGTTCGTGCTGCCCCATCGATTCGAGCGGATTGTCATAGAAAAACTTGTCGCCGCTCAAGGAAACGCCCGATATCACACCGTTATACAAGGCGCGTTCCAATACATCTATATACTTGGCATCCCCTGTTGCCAGGAACATGCGCTGGTTCCAATATACATTCGCAATGGAGGCACACGTCTCGCAATAGGCGCTATGGTTATGCAGTTCATATTCAGGTCCGAACCCTTCCCCTTGTGCACGCGAGCCAATTCCTCCCGTTATGTAGAGTTTTTTAGTAGCCATATTATCCCATATCCGGCAAATAGCATTGAAATAGGCCGTATCTTTTGTGAGGGCCGCCACATCCGCCACTCCAGAATACAGGTAGCCGGCACGGACGGCATGCCCGACAATCTCCTCCTGTTGCAGGATCGGTTTATGGTCCTGGCTGTAAGCATTCAACCGGTGTCCGTCTGTACCGCGCCCGGTTTCCTCCACGAAATATTTAGCCATATCCAGATATTTCTGCTCATCGGTCACCTTATACAATTTGGCAAGCCCCATCTCTATAATCGGATGGCCGGAAGGCACATGTTTCTGCCCCTCGCCCGGACCAAAATCCTTGCAAACCAAATCGGCATTCTTCAAGGCGATATCGAGCAGACTGCGCTTACCGGTAGCCTGGTAATGTGCGACGGCCGCCTCATACAGGTGACCGCTGTTATAGAGTTCGTGACTGTTCAGCTTTTCCCAGCGCTTCGATCCCCACCAGCGGTTCAGTCGCTCGCATTTGTTCGTCACACACGTAGTCAGGTAGCCGTCCGGCTCCTGGGCTGCCCCGATCAGCGTAATAACACTGTCCAGATAAGCATCTAATTTCGGGTCATATTTAACGGCAAGCGAATAGGAAGCTCCTTCTATAATCTTATAAGGATCGGTATCGTCGAACGGGAAATCGCCTTTATGCTCCCCTTTGATCAGACCGCCCGCTAACGCGAAGTTATCGAAACGTCCGTTTATTTCACATTGCCTGAAAGCGGAGGGGATGGAAACAGTCCGGTTCACTTCGATGCGGGGCGCCCAAAAATGGTCCGTCACGTGTACTTCGGTAAAAGGGACTTCGACGATAGCCTCGTCCGAATGATATGAAGTGGAATGGCAAGCGCCCAAAGCAACTGCGACACCGATGGCTAACACAAACTTTTTCTGCATATATATTATTATTAAGGTGTATATATTAGTTGACATACAAAGAAAGTACATTTTCAACATTTATAAAAACATCACATTCCATTATTTTTTTCTACCTTCGTAGAAATTATATCGACAAAAACAATAACAACAAATAAAGCGTATGAATATACAACAACTCGAATACATTCTGGCCGTAGATACTTACCGTCATTTTGCCAAGGCAGCAGAGCACTGCCGCGTAACCCAACCGACATTAAGCATGATGATACAGAAACTGGAAGACGAGCTGGGAGTCAAGCTGTTCGACCGCAACATCCAGCCGGTCTGTCCTACCCCAGCCGGCCGCAAAGTAATCGACCAGGCACGTGTCGTCCTTTATCAGACATCATTGATCAAAGATATTGTAAACGAAGAAGAGCAGTCCCTGAAAGGCACATTCCGCCTTGCCGTGCTGCCGACCATCGCCCCCTACCTGCTTCCCCGTTTCTTCCAGCAGATATCGGAGAAGCATCCCGACCTGGATATCCGTATTCTGGAGATGCAGACTGCTCCGACCATGAGGGCTTTGCTCAACGGGGAGATAGATGCGGCTATTATTGCCAATACGCCGACAGAGATGCAACTTCAGGGAGATATTTTATACTATGAGCAATTCTATGCTTATGTCGCCCGCAATGAAAGCGTCTTTAAGAAAGACATGGTCCGCTCCGCCGACATCAGCGACGAACGCCTCTGGCTGCTGGATGAAGGGCATTGTTTCCGCGACCAGCTGATGCGCTTCTGCCAGATGGAAAAGGTGAAACTCCGCCAGGCAGCTTACCGCCTGGGAAGCCTGGAAACCTTTATGCGCATGGTGGAAAGCGGCAACGGCATTACATTCATCCCGGAATTAGCGACCTATCAGTTAAGCGACCAGCAAAAGGAACTGCTGCGCCCGTTCGCAATCCCCCGTCCGGCCCGCGAAATCGTCTGGGTAACCCGCAAAGACTTTATCCGTCACACAATTGCCGGCATCCTGATCGAAAGCATCAAGAAATGCATTCCGAAAGAGATGCGTACCCTGCAAGCAGGGCTAAGAGTTGTTTGACACTCATTACGTTATTTGCGTAACGTTAATTACGCAATAAGTGTCTATCTGGCTAAGAAGGCAGCCCTGACGGAATAAATATTTCGGATGCAGCGAAAAAAAATATCACTTTTCGCTTGTAGTTTCCAAAAAAGCGTTACTTTTGCTGCGTATTTAAAAACAAAGAGACAAAATGAATCGATTTAGCTTTACATATTACTTTTATTACTTTTACTTTAGCAGAGTGAAGGCAGGAGTTTGTATGTAGAGCGTTGATGAAAGAATATATGTATCAATGGAACAATATAAAGTCCTGCCGGTTTCGGTGGGACTTTTTTTTTGGTCCATACAACAGCAAAGATTCAACAGATGAAATTATAAAACAGAAAGAAGATGAAAAAGAAAGTAGCAATCCAGGGAATAGCCGGTTCGTATCACGATATAGCCGCCCGTAATTACTTTGAAGGTGAAGAAATAGACATTATCGGTTGTAATACATTCAGAGAAGTTATTTCAACCATTAAGAAAGACCCTTCCGTTCTGGGAATGATGGCGATCGAAAATACGATTGCAGGTAGCCTGCTGCAGAACCATGAACTGATTCGCGAAAGCGGCTTGCAGATTATCGGCGAATACAAACTGCGTATCTCCCATTCACTGGTTGCACTTCCGGGAACCAACATCCACGACATCAAAGAGGTCAACTCGCACCCGATCGCCCTGATGCAATGTACCGACTTCCTCGACACGCTGCCCAATGCGAAAGTGGTCGAGAAGGAAGACACCGCCATGAGCGCCCGGTGGATTTCGGAAAACCAACTGAAAGGGCACGCCGCCATCTGCGGGAAACTGGCCGCCCAGATCTACAACATGGAAGTCCTTGCCGAAGGGATCGAGACAAACAAGCGAAACTTCACCCGCTTCCTGGCAATAGCCGACCGATGGACGGCAGACGAGATGCTTAAAGGTGAAGACAGAAACAAAGCATCCGTCGTTTTCGCCCTCCCCCACACTGCCGGCAGCCTCTCCAAAGTTCTTTCCGTCCTCTCTTTCTACGACATGAATCTCTCTAAAATACAATCCTTGCCGATCATTGGCCGCGAATGGGAATATCTGTTTTATATCAATCTGACCTTTACGGATTACCTGCGTTACAAACAGGCATTGGATGCTATCAGACCGTTGACAAAAGACTTAAAAATATTAGGCGAATATGCAGAAGGAAAACAAAGTGTGTAAAACCGTTACACCCGCTAACCGTGTAGGTAGCGTACAAGAATACTACTTTTCCAGGAAACTGAAAGAAGTAGCCGAAATGAATGCCGCAGGCAAGAACGTCATCAACCTCGGTGTAGGCAGTCCCGACCTCCCTCCTTCGGAACGGGCAATCGAGACTTTGTGTGAACATGCCCATCAGCCGAACGAACACGGCTACCAGCCGTATGTCGGCATTCCGGAACTGCGCAAAGCGTTCGCCGACTGGTATCAGAAATGGTACAACGTCAGCCTCGACGCGAAGACAGAAATACAGCCGCTGATCGGCTCCAAAGAAGGAATCCTGCACATCTCGCTGGCCTTCCTGAACCCCGGCGACGGCGTGCTGGTCCCCAATCCGGGCTATCCGACCTACAGTTCGGTTAGCAAGTTAGTGGAAGCAAATCTCATCCCCTACGAGCTGAAAGAAGAGTTAGGCTGGCAGCCTGACTTTGAGGAATTAGAGAAGCTGGACCTGTCGAACGTCAAGCTGATGTGGACCAACTACCCGAACATGCCGACAGGCGCCAACGCCAGCATGGAACTGTATGAAAAGCTGGTCGCCTTCGGAAAGAAGCACTGCATCATCATCTGCAACGACAACCCGTACAGCTTCATCCTGAACGAGCATCCGTTGAGCATCCTCGCCGTCCCGGGAGCCAAAGACATCTGTATCGAGATGAACTCCATGAGCAAGGCGCACAACATGCCGGGCTGGCGTATGGCGATGCTCGCCTCCAACGCCCAGTTCGTGCAGTGGATACTGAAGGTGAAGAGCAACATCGACTCCGGACAGTTCAAGCCCATGCAGCACGCAGCCGTCGAAGCCCTCGCCGCCCCGAAAGAATGGTACGACAACATGAACAAGGTCTACCGCAGCCGCCGCGACCTCGCCGGACAGATCATGCACACATTAGGATGTGAATACGACGAGAAGCAAGTCGGCATGTTCCTCTGGGGTAAAATACCCGCCGATGCAAAGGGCAGCGAAGCGATAGCCGACAAGGTGCTCTACGAGGCGAATGTATTCCTCACCCCGGGATTCATCTTCGGCAGCCAGGGCGAACGCTACATCCGCATCTCGCTCTGCTGCAAAAACGAGACGCTGAAAGAGGCGCTCGAGAGAATAAAGAACTTATAAGTATTGGCACATTGGCATATTGACAAATTAAATCATTATTCATATGGAAATGCAATTAGAATCGATCATGTTACCCGGTATAGACCCGCAACGTCCTGTCGTAATAGCCGGTCCGTGTAGTGCGGAAACAGAAGAACAAGTAATGGAAACCGCCAAAGGCATTGCCGACAAAGGCATCAAGCTGTTCCGCGCAGGCATCTGGAAACCCCGTACCAAACCGGGTGGATTCGAAGGAATCGGTGCAGAAGGCCTGCAATGGCTGAAACGCGTAAAGAAGGAAACCGGCATGTACGTCTCGACCGAAGTGGCCACGAAAGACCACGTCTTCGAAGCCCTGAAAGCCGGCATCGACGTCCTGTGGATCGGCGCCCGTACAACTGTCAACCCGTTCGCCGTACAGGAAATTGCCGACGCCCTGAAAGGCGTGGATGTCCCTGTCCTGATCAAGAACCCGGTCAACCCCGACCTCGAACTGTGGATCGGCGCTTTCCAACGCCTCTACGGAGCAGGCATCCGTCGCTTAGGTGCCATCCACCGCGGTTTCAGCTCATACGATAAGAAGATGTACCGCAACCTGCCGCTCTGGCATATCCCTATCGAGCTGCGCCGCCGCATGCCGGAACTGCCGATCTTCTGCGACCCGAGCCATATCGGCGGGAAGCGCGAACTGGTCGCCCCGCTCTGCCAGCAGGCGATGGACCTGAGCTTCGACGGCCTCATCATCGAATCGCACTGCAACCCGGACTGTGCATGGAGCGACGCTTCGCAGCAGATCACACCGGACGTGCTGGATTACGTGCTGAACCTCCTCGTCATCCGCGACTCCAACCAGACAACCGAGAACCTCGCCGAACTGCGCCGCCAGATCGACGGCATCGACGAACAGCTGCTCGAACTGCTTGCCAAACGTATGCGCATCTCCCGTGAAATCGGGGTGTATAAGAAGGAGCACAACATGCCCATCCTGCAATCTCCCCGCTACAGCGAAATCCTCGAAAAGCGCTCCAACATGGGCGAACAGATGGACCTGAACCCGGACTTTGTCAAGGAGATGCTGAAAGAGATACACGAAGAGTCTGTCCGCCAGCAGATGATTATAATGAATGAATGAATAATAATGTGCCAATTTGCCAATATGCCAATGTGGCGCGTTGCTAAATGTAGCGATTCTTATATTTCCATTGGCACATTGGCATATTAGCACATTAAATAATTATTAATAATGAAGATACTGATATTAGGTGCCGGAAAGATGGGTTCTTTCTTCACCGACTTGCTGAGCTTTGAACATGAGGTGGCTGTATTGGAGAGCGATCCGAAGCGGATGCGTTTCATCTATAACGCCCTGCGCCTCCAGAAACCGGAGGAAGTGGCCGATTTCAACCCCGAACTGGTGATTAACTGCGTCACGTTGAGCTATACGATCGAGGCGTTCAAGAGCATCATGCCCTACCTCCAACCCTATTGTATCATCTCGGACATCGCATCCGTCAAGACCTACCTGAAAGAGTTCTACGAGACCTGCGGCTTCCCGTACGTCTCCACCCACCCGATGTTCGGCCCGACGTTTGCCAACCTCGGACAGCTGGAGAAGGAGAACACGATCATCATCTCCGAAGGCGACCACTTGGGAAAAATCTTCTTCAAAGATGTTTACGCCAGCCTCCGCCTGCACATCTGCGAATACACGTTCGAGGAGCACGACAAGGTCGTCGCCTACTCGCTCGGCATCCCGTTCGCCTCTACGATGGTCTTTGCCGCCACGATGAAGCACCAGGACGCCCCGGGTACGACCTTCAAGCGACACATGAAGATCGCGCGCGGCCTGCTCTCGGAAGACGATTACCTCTTGACGGAAATCCTCTTCAACCCCCGCACGCCGAAACAGATCGCCCGCATCCAGGAGGAACTGAACATCCTGCAAGATATCATCAAAGACAAAGATTCGGCCGGGATGAAGGAATATTTGACGAAAATCCGGCAGAATATAGAGTAAATACCCCTTTTTCCTGCATTTGTCCCACGAATTGTCCCACGGGTTTTTATGGCAGTTCGGGTAGTTAGTGATACTTTTGCCCCCGTCGGGTGAAACAAATACCTGCCCGATTGTTGGTAAACCTGAGACCTTTCGTTATCTTTGCCCCGCGAGCACAGCGGAAGACTTGCAAGCCCGGAGAGCCGGTGCTTCTTCCGCAACCCTCGGTACATATTGATTTCGGAAAGCGTTTTAAGATATCATCTCTTACCAATCGAACTTCGCACATTTGATTCTTACTGGAGAGATGGTAGCAACAAACGCTCACGTGCATTGTTTATATTGGCGGCCGTCTGCCCATGGCCGTACGTATAGGATAATGGCGTGAGTGCTGTTGCTTATCTTCAGTAAAGGTAATGCGAAGACCTGATTGGTAAGATAAGCGTAAACGGCATCTCACGCTTTTTTTGTGTCTGTACGTACGGTCCCGGAGTTTCTAATATTAACGATAAATCAAAAAGTATCATGAGCACAATCAATGCAATCGCTCATCTGAATGAGCTGACAAAAGAAATCGAGAACGACTATTATCTCACCGCGCAAGTCACGGCAACCCTCGGCGTGGACGACATCGTCACCCGCATAGCCGCCCGCGAGATCGCGACGAAGAATGTCGACGGCGCCGCGTTCATCAAGACCTTCCTCGACGAATGCGCCCGGGCAGCCGCCGAAGGCAACAACATCGTGACCCCCTTCTTCCGCAGCTCCATCGGCATCCAGGGCAGCGTCCTGGCCAACGACCTGGGGCATAACATCCCCGCCGACCGTCTCAAAGTGTCCGTCAACCTCACCCAGGGCGACGGTGCGCGCCGCGCCATCGAGAGCTGCGTCATCCACGCCTTCGAACAGTCGGGCGCCACAGGCCCCGTCATCCAGTCGGTCACAGACCCGACGGAGAACAAGCCCAACCACCTCAACCCCGGCGGCATGGCCCTTATCAGCGGTATGCGCCTTGCCGTGAAGGGGGACGATGCGAGTGTCGGCATTCTCTTTACGAGCGAAAAAGAACCTGCCACAACTGTCTTTGTAGCCCCCAAGAGCTTGTCGCCCAACTCGCCGACTAAGCTACAGTTTGTTCTTCCGGCGGCGGTGACGGAGGGGAAGTGGTATGTTAGGGTGACGACACAGAGTAGCAGCAATACCACTCAAATATTAAAGACTCCCCGCTCGTACGACTATCCTGAAATCATTAAGGTAGGCGACGTCCCCGGCTACGAACGCCCCGGCGAACTCTGATATTACCACATCGCAGACCCCGATGTTATAACATCGTAGAGCCAGATGTGGTAACATAGTAGACCCAGATGTGGTAACATCGCAGCCTACGATATGGTAAAGTCAGGGTTGGTGAAGCGGTAAGGTTAGATACTGTGAACATGTAGTGTAAGAACTCCCTCCCCCGCTATCGCGGGTACTCCCTCTATAAACAGAGGGAGAGCTTGAGAATGTTAAACACGCTATTCTTGCATATACATATTAATAGTAACTAATTATTAACTGTTACATTCCTAAACTCTCCCCCTGTTTATAGAGGGAGTACCCGCCGCAGGCGGGGGAGGGAGTGTAAACACAAATCTATAAACTTTTAATTATTAACTGTCACATTCCCAAGCTCTCCCTCTATTCATAGAGGGAGTACCCGCCCCTGGCGGGGGAGGGAGTGTAAACACAAATCAATAAAACAACATCATGAAAACAACCCCTCTCCCCCTCATCCTCCTCCTCTCCCTCCTCCTCCTTGCCCCAACCGCCAAGGCGGAAGGCGAGGTTAATAACACCAATTGGCAAGACGAAAACGTTCTTGCCAATGTCTCCGTCGGTACCGACGGGACGTCCACAGACGTCCAGGTAACCCTCCCCAACACCAATGACGCCACCCGCACCGACACCCTCTACACCGTCAAGACCGCCCTCGGCCTCGCCTGGATCGCAAACATCACGAACAACAAAGACTCCGTCTACCAGGCAAACGACCCAGGCTACAAGAAACTCTACCCCCACCAGAAAGGCTTTAAGAACTGCACCGTCAAGCTGGGCAATAATGACATTGACCTCACCGATCATTACTGGACGCCGATAGGAAATGATATATACCCTTTCTACGGAACCTTCGACGGCAACTACAAGGTGGTAAAGAAGCTGAAGATAGAGATAAAGATAGAGAATGAGACACTCTATAATATGTCTATATATGCCGGCCTGTTCGGTTACCTGCAGGGCGACGTCCACGACTTGGGAATCCAAGTCGCTGAGGCAGGGATAAAGGTAAAAGATCAGTATGTTTATGCCGGCGCCTTAGCCGGTCATAATGAAGGCGCCATACAGAATTGCTTTGCCATAGGAAATAATAGCGCCACCATAGATGCGAAGGCAGACCCTGGATATCTCGGCGGCCTTATAGGCAGGAACAATGGAAGCATCACGAACTGCTATGCGACCCTCAACGTAAAAGGAACTGTTGCCAACAGCTACACCCTTGCTTATGCCGGTGGCCTTGTCGGGCACAATCAAGGTAACATCAGCCATGTATATGCAACAGGAAAGATAGACGCAACCGGACAAGGTTATCCCTATATGGGCGGTGTGGTTGGTACAACCACCGGAGGTACCCTCTCCCACGCCCTCGCCGTAAACAAGGATAACATAACCTCTGCAAACGGAGGTTCCTTAGGCCGTGTTTGCGGAAATGTATATATTTCTGATGCCCTTTGCGACACCACCACCTGCTACGCCTCCACCAAAATACGGATGAACGGCAAGGTGACAGGCGTCGGTGGTAGCTCAATCGGCAAGTACTTCGACGGCATCAACGCCGATACCGACACCGACCTCGACGAACTCTTCCCGACAGAAGGCGCCGACGCAGTTTGGGAATACCCCACCAGCAACGGCACCCCCGACAACCTCCCCATCCTCAAAGGCTTCACCAGCGACTTGCAAGGCACGACCGCAAAGACCGACGTCTTCGACAGCCCATTGGACCTTTCGACCCTCACGGCCAACAGCGGCACAAGCCCAACCCCTACAAACGAAACCCAGACCTACACCGCCGACTCCCTCATCTTCTCCAACACCGAAGGGTGGATACACAAGCATGGGACAGATGATACAAATAAAGCCGCCTTTAGCGGCCGCGTAAAAGGCAAGGGCACGAACGTAGAGCTTGCCATTAAGACAGACACGGCGGCGGTGCTTAGCTTTCTCGACAAGACGGAGTTGACTGGACCTTCTGTTTCCAGCGCATCTGCTATCAAGATTTGTGAAAGCCAGACCGAAGGGAAGGCGACCTACGTCACCTTGCGCTCCGAAGGGGTGGTGACGGTGAAGGCCGGTGGTAGCAGTAAACCATATGCGTATAGCCAGGAATCCGGCGAATGCCACGTCGACCCGAAGAACCGCTTCCTATTCTATGGAGTCATCAATAAGAGTAACGGTTACTTGTATAGCTTGATATATTGGGTGTGGGGCTCTGCCCCAACCGCCGACATCACCGTCAATTGGGACGGAGGAGGCGTCACAATACCGTACGACAACAGCAAATCGTATAAGACGTTCTTCACCAACCCCGGCGGCAACAACATAACCGTAAGGGTCGGCAAGGACTTTCAGAAAGGAGAGCCGGCTTCAAGCACAGACCCTGTCAGCACCTTCAACTTCTCGGAAACGAGAGTAATCACCACATATTACAATATGCAAAGCGCCGGCGCCAAAGGCACAGCCGACAACCCCTATGTCATCGACCTCGCCACCCTGTCCACCTCCGCAACTGCCGATGGCTATACCTACACCGACGCCGACAACCGGAAGATCGTCACGCTCAATTACACAGGCAGTAATGACAGTGTTTATTACAGCATAGAGAATAAGGCCGCCAACGACGCCCACATCCTCCTGACCTCTGCCGACGGCCTCACGAAGGCCCTCTGCCTGAAAGCCCGCTCCGGCAGCTTCGTCGACAGCCTGCAAGTCCCCGCCTCCGCAGACTGGACGCTGAAGGGCGACACCCTCAAAGCCTCCTACGTCGAAGTCAGCGGTGGGCTAAAGCTGGACGGGCCGGTGACGGTGGAGAATACGGTAATGACCGGAAACAATAATTACGTACTGAAAGTCTTAGCGGGCGGTTCGGTCACGGTTAACGACGTACTGAAAGCGTATGGGGCAGGAACAAGTTCTATCGCTATCGACATTGAGAACGAAGGCATCTTAACGATTGGCGGGGAAGGTAAGGTTTATACATACAGATGGATTTATGCAGACAACAGTAATAAACTTTCGATTAACAAAGGCGGCATACTGCGGTGTGCAGGACATATTACCGGAAATGAGTTTAGTTTTCCCGTTATTCAATGGGACTTTACCAACAAACCTAAAACGGAACTGGTAGCCGAACATGGAAACGAAGAAATCCGGTTTACCCGTGAGATGTTCGGCCAGTATCTCGACGAGACCAGCTCTTTTACCGCCAACGTAACGGCGGATGCCAAATATACGCTTTACCAAGTAACAGAGGGCGAAAATGTTAAACTGATAGGAGCTACTGATAAAAAAAGTGATATAACTGATGAAGGAGGTGAAATAGTAGATGCCTTCTCAACTACTGCCGGTCCAAAGACTTCCTATCTGATGGTAGGAAAGCCGATACCACAGATAGTAGACGAGAAGAGCATTACCTTTACAACATCCGGGGAATATACGGATAGCAATGGAACTACTCATGAGTTTAACGGTATCCTGGAAAAGACCACAGTGCCGTTGCTTAAGATAGAAACAACGGTTTTCGAAATGGCAATAAAGAACGTCAATGTGGATAGCCTGGTGATAAAGAAAGGTGCTACTTTGTATTTGAACGGGGAGAATAAGCTCGACTCCATTGCTGTTGCTGAAAATGGATCATTGATACTCTACGGAACAAGCAGCACAGAAGGACTTACCTGCTCGAAGGGAGTCGTAAATAGAGGAATGTTCCAAGATTTATCCGGCCTGATTCGTTCCGTCACGATACCATTAGCCAATGATAAGGTCGTCGACTTTAGCCTGGACACACCCTCCGATGTGGAAGTAGCGCGGGGAGGTCAGACGGAACTGAAGCCGTCGGGTAAAATTCCGGACGAGGCCACTTATGCCTGGTCTGAATGGAAGGATAATAATTGGGTTGAGCTGAACGGCGGCCAAGACTACCAAAAGTCAAGCTATACCCTTGGTGCCGGCAAATACCGGTGTTATGTAAAGGTGACACTAAGCAACGCCTCGCTTAAAGCCACGGCCCCCACTGTCACAACCCTATTAACCAGCTTCTTCACCGTCACCGAGAAGTCCACGCCTCCGACCCCTCCCGTGGTCATCCCGACCTACTACACCGTCACCCTGCCCGCCGTGGAAGGCGCGACCTTTAGCCGTGCAACCGGCGAGACGATAGTGGAAGAGGGCACGAACTTCGCGTTCTCGATCGCCCTCGATGCCGACTACGACCAGTCCGTTCCGGTCGTCACCACCAGCCGGGGCGAGACGATAGAGCCGCGTGCCGGCGACGGCCGATATGTGGTGCGCGACATCCAGGAAGATGTCGTCATCACCGTCACCGGCATCCGCCGCAACGACGATCCGACCGCCAATGCCGCCGTCACGCCCGACGCCGTCCGCCTGTGGACCGCCTCCGGACAGCTGCACATCAGCACGCCCGTAGCCGCCGACCTGCGCATCTACGCCTTCGACGGCAGCCTCCTCCGCTCCCTCCGCCTCTCTGCTGGCGAGACGACGATGGAGGCACCCGCCGGGCCTTGCATTGTGGTTGTTGGCGACCGCCGGTTTAAGGTGGCGAGGTGAATGAGGGCTTGCCTCGCCCTTTGCCGCAGGCTCTCTTTTGCCGTTCGTTTCAACGAACGGATTGATAAACACCCGGCTTTGCCGGATTCCTCTGCGGGTTTGAACCCCTTTAATAAGGAACCGTCTCTATTTTAAGGGGGTTCAAACCCACAGCGGAAGAGGCTCTGCCTCCAATCTTTTAAACCGTCCGTTGAAACGGACGCAAAAGAGAACCTGCGGGGCAGGGATATGAAAAGCCCTGTAATAGTGACACTAAGAGTGTCGCCATTACAGGGCTTTACTTATGGGAGGAGAAGTTACTTGCTGAAACGTTCTTTCAGTTTAGCTAACATATCCTTCGTCATGGAGTCGAGGTCGTATTCCGGCTTCCAGCCCCATTCCTGGCGGGCACAAGTGTCGTCCAGGGAGTTCGGCCATGATTCGGCGATAGCCTGGCGCAACGGGTCTACGTCGTATTCCATCTGGAACTCCGGCATATACTTCTTGATGTTGTTGAAGATGATTTCCGGGTCGAAGCTCATGGAGGCGATGTTGAAGGAGTTGCGGTGAACGAAGTTCGTAGAGTCGGCTTCCATAATCTCGATAGCGGCGCGCAGGCCGTCCGGCATGTACATCATATCCATAAATGTACCCTGCTTGATCGGGCATACGAACTTTTCGCCTTTAGCGGCCGAGTAGTAGATATCGACTGCATAGTCTGTCGTACCGCCGCCCGGAGGTGTCACGTATGAAATCAGGCCGGGGAAGCGTACGGAACGCGTGTCGACACCGAAACGGATATTGTAGTAGTCGCTCAACAGCTCGCCGGAGACTTTCGTCACGCCGTACATGGTACGTGGGTTGCGGATCGTGTCCTGCGGAGTTTTGTCCTTCGGCGTGTTATTGCCGAATACACCGATCGAACTCGGGGTAAACACTGCACAATGCATTTCGCGGGCTACTTCCAATACATTAAACAAACCGCCCATACCGATCTTCCAGGCAAGCTGCGGTTTCGCTTCTGCTACGGCAGACAGGAGGGCTGCCAGGTTATAAATCGTATCTACCTTGTATTTGGACACTGTCTCGGCAATCTGCTGCTCGTTCGTAATGTCCACGATTGCAGAAGGCCCTGATTCCAGCAATTCGCCTTTCGGTTCCTGTCCGGGGATATAACCTGCTACAATGTTACCACCGTAGATACTTCTCAACTTCATGGTCAGTTCCGATCCGATCTGGCCGGTAGAACCAATAACTAATACATTCTTCATTGCGTTTGATGTTCTTTTAAGTTTTTTTCCGAGGCAAAGGTATAGAGAATAAATGCATTCCTACACGAATTTCTTATGTTTTTTTAGTCTATATATTCAAAAAAAGTGTGACCTTTGCCTCTGCCTAATTGAATATCGACAATTGTCAATTAAAATAATACTAACAAAAAACAAACGTTATGTACGGTAAACTGAAAGATTTCCTGACACAGGAGCTGGCAAACATCAAAGCTGCCGGATTGTATAAGAACGAGCGTATCATCACTACTCCCCAACGGGCTGACATCAAGGTAAACGCAGGAAGCGACGTGTTGAACTTCTGCGCAAACAACTATTTAGGCCTGTCGGACAACCAACGTCTGATCAAAGCGGCTAAAGAGGCTATGGACACACACGGATACGGCATGTCGTCCGTCCGTTTCATCTGCGGTACACAGGATTTGCACAAACAGTTGGAGGCTGCTATCTCCGATTACTTCAAGACAGAAGATACGATTTTGTATGCTGCCTGCTTCGACGCTAACGGCGGGTTGTTCGAACCGTTGTTCACGGAAGAGGATGCCATCATCTCCGATGCATTGAACCATGCTTCCATTATCGACGGCGTACGTCTGTGCAAGGCTAAACGCTATCGCTATGCGAATGCCGACATGGCAGACCTGGAACGTTGCCTGCAGGAAGCCCAGGCACAGCGTCACCGCATCATCGCGACGGACGGTGTGTTCTCGATGGACGGTAATGTCGCTCCGATGGACAAAATTTGCGAACTGGCCGAGAAGTACGACGCATTAGTGATGGTCGACGAATCTCACTCTGCCGGTGTTGTCGGCCCGACGGGACACGGCGTTGCCGAACAGTTCAACTGCTACGGAAAGGTGGATATCTTCACCGGCACATTAGGTAAGGCATTCGGTGGCGCTATGGGCGGATTCACGACCGGAAAGAAAGAAATCATCGATATGTTGCGCCAGCGCTCACGTCCTTATCTGTTCTCCAACTCGGTTGCTCCGGCTATCGTCGGCGCCAGCCTGGAAATGTTCAAGATGTTGAAGGAGAGCGATGCTTTGCATACGAAACTGATGGGTAACGTCAGCTATTTCCGCGACAAGATGATGGCTGCCGGTTTCGACATCAAACCGACTCAATCGGCTATCTGCGCCGTTATGCTGTATGATGCCAAGCTGTCTCAGGACTTCGCTGCCCGTATGCAGGAAGAGGGTATCTATGTAACCGGCTTCTACTATCCGGTAGTACCGAAAGACCAGGCCCGTATCCGCGTACAGTTGTCCGCCGGCCACGAAAAAGAACATCTGGACAAGGCGATTGCCGCATTCATCAAAGTAGGAAAAGAACTGAAGGTTATCAAGTAAGTTTTCCCCTCTCAAAAGACAAAGGGCGAAGTCAGGAAACTGTCTTCGCCTTTTTCATTTAAAACGACTGCTCTTCTGAAGAAAAGAGCTATCTTTGCCCTATCACAAATAAACCTTCAACCTCCTATATAAAAACAGATAAATAAGATTATGCAACTCAGTAACTATCATAGTCATTGTACTTTTTGTGACGGGCGGAGCACGCCGGAGGACTTCGTTAAGTTTGCCGTTTCGCATGGATTCCGGGCCTACGGCTTTTCTTCCCATTCGCCGCTGCCGTTCGAGACGTTCTGGAATATGTCGAAGGACGATATGCCTGAATACCTGATGGAGATCGAACGGCTGAAAAAGAAGTATGGCGACCAACTGGAAATATATGTCGGGCTGGAAATCGACTTCTTAGATGAGACCTATAATGCCTCTATCCCCTATTTCCGGAACCTGCCGCTCGACTATCGCATCGGTTCCATTCATTTCCTGCCGGTAGCCCTTCCGCTCACGGAAGAGAATATGGTTTGCATAGACGGTTCTTTCAGGGATTACCGGAACTCGGTCGATACCTATTATGAAGGGGATATCCGCAAACTGGTCGCCCGCTATTTCGACTCCACGCTGAAGATGATCGAGGCCGGCGGGATCGACATTGTCGGACACATGGATAAAATCTATATGAACGGACAGAAATATGAAGCCTTCGACCTGGAGGCCGACTGGTACCAAAAGCCTTTGGATGACTGCCTACACCTGATTGCCGAGAAAGGGCTGATGGTCGAAGTCAACACCAAAAACCTGCAAAAGAAACAAGAGCTTTACCCGCATCACGATTACCTGCACCGCCTGTGCGAACTGGGTATCCCGGTGATGGTCAACTCCGACTGCCATTATCCGGATTTGGTGAACGACGGACGCGCCGAGGCATTCGAACTGCTGAAAAAGGCGGGATTCAAATCTACCCGTGAGCTTATCGCCGGGAAATGGGAGGATGTGGCAATTTGAGGCATTTGTAATAAGATTGTAACATGTATTTCATTCCTTCGAAATACCGAACTGCGTCCTTTGCAGAAATAAATTATATTTGTAATAAATAAGACACATCGGTTATGGATATGCAAAAGATTCTTGTGGTGGACGATGAAGAGGATTTGTGTGAGATCCTTAAGTTCAATCTCGAAATAGAAGGATATGAAGTAGACACCGCTTTCAGTGCCGAAGAAGCCCTGAAGATGGATATCCCTTCTTACCAATTGCTGCTGCTGGACGTCATGATGGGTGAAATATCCGGTTTCAAGATGGCCAGTATCCTGCAGAAAAACGAGAAGACGGCCGGCATCCCTATCATCTTCCTGACTGCCAAAGATACGGAAAACGATATGCTGACAGGCTTCAACTTAGGGGCAGACGACTACATCTCCAAGCCCTTCTCGATCCGCCAGGTCGTAGCCCGTGTGAAAGCAGTCCTGCGCCGCACGACCGATAAAGAGAAACCGCAGGAAAACGAGCGTCTCGAATACGAAACACTTTCGCTCGACATAAAGCGCATCAAGGCGACTGTCGACGGGCAGGAGGTGTCCCTCACCAAGAAGGAATTCGAAATACTAAGACTACTGTTGGAGAACAAAGGAAATGTATTCTCGCGCGAGGAAATCCTTTCCCGGATATGGAAAGACGAAGTTTACGTGCTCGACCGCACCATAGATGTAAACATCACCCGGTTGCGGAAGAAGATCGGGCCGTACGGAAAGAACATCGTCACCCGCCTCGGTTTCGGTTATTGTTTTGAAGGCTAATCAAAGAGTACGAAGATGGTTAAAATAGAATCGGGGACAAAGAACAGAATACCTTTCAGCCAACGGCTCTTCTGGTCGATATTCGCCATGTTCCTGGGATTTACGGCTTGTTTCCTGTTGTTCCAGTATCAACGGGAGCGGGAGTTTGCACAGGAGAAGTTGAATAATGTACTGGGGAATTATAACTACCAACTGTTTCGCCGCACGCAGCAGGCCGAAGACATTAATAAGGTAGTCCACCTGTTTATCAGCGAGATCCCGCAAAAAGACCTGCGCGTCACGATTATCAACCCCGACGGGAAAGTCCTGTTCGACAACAGCGGGGCAGAAGAGTTCAACAACCATAACGACCGCAGCGAAGTGCGCAAGGCACGCCTTTACAACGAAGGGTTTGCCATCCGCTCGTCCAACTCGACGGGAAAGCGCTATTTCTACACAGCCACGAATATAGGCGGATACATCTACCGCTCCGCCCTGCCCTGGGACCCGTACACACAACGCGTCCTGACGATCGACACGGATTTCATCTACTTCATGGCCCTGATGACGCTGATATTCTTTTTCGTCCTCTCCCGCTTCACGTTCAGTATCGGGCGGACGATCTCGAAGCTGCGTGATTTCGCCTTGAACGTGGAGAAAGACCGGATACCGGAAAACGAATATACATTCCCGAACGATGAGTTAGGGGATATTTCCAAGAATATCGTCAGCCTCTATCACCGCCAGCAGAAAGCCAAAAACGAGCTTTCAATGGAACGCGAGAAGCTGATCAAGCACTTCCAGTATGCCAAAGAAGGGTTTGCCATGTTCACGGCTGAAGGCAGGGAGATATTGTCCAACATCCTCTACGTGCAGTTCGCCAACGTGATCTCCGACATCCAGATACGGCAGTCGGAAGATGCGATCGACATACCGGAACTCGAACCGATCCACCTTTTCCTGAGCAAGAATATCCCCAATACGAACCGCAAGCGGAAAGTCTTGCGCGAATCGGTCACGATAGACAAGAACGGGAAGATTTTTCTGATCGAATGTATCCTGTTCCTCGACAACAGCTACGAGATATCCATCAACGACATCTCGCGCCAGGAGGAAGAGAGCCGGATGAAACGCCAGTTGACGCAGAACGTCGCGCACGAGCTGAAGACCCCCGTCAGCAGCATCCAGGGATATTTAGAAACCATCATCAACAACCCGACACTGCCGGACGAGAAGCGCCAGTTCTTCCTCGAACGCTGCTACTCGCAGAGCACGCGCCTGACGGGTCTGCTGCGTGACATATCCGTGCTGAACCGCCTGGACGAGGCCTCCGAAATGTTCGAGTTGTCGGATGTGAACATCCCGAAACTGATCGGCGAGATCGAGAAGGAATGCTCAAAAGAGATCGAGGAAAAGAAGATCACGACGGAAGCGATCCTGCCGGGCAACCCGACGATATACGGCAACTACTCGCTGCTCTATTCCATCTTCCGCAACCTCTACGACAACGCGATCGCATACGCCGGCGACGGCATCCACATCACGGTGAATTGTTACAAGGAAGATCCGAAGTTCTATTACTTCAGCTTCTCGGATAACGGCGTCGGCATCTCCGAAGAACATATCAACCGTATCTTCGAACGCTTCTACCGTGTCGACAAAGGCCGCAGCCGCAAGGTCGGCGGGACGGGATTGGGCCTCTCCATTGTCAAGAATGGCGTGAACTTCCACAAGGGACAAATCTCCGCTAAGAGCGGCCTGGGCAAAGGGATGACCTTCTTCTTCACCTTAAAGAAAAAGATCTGACCTCCCAATTCATAATCCTACTCCACATGTATGCTCTCCACCGGATTCTCCCGGGCTGTACGCCAGTTCTGGAAGGAAACGGTGAGGAGAGTGACAAGTAGGATGATGCCGAAGGCCAGGACAAATACCCACCAGTAGACAGGCGTCCGGTAAACAAACGTCTTCAACCAACCGGAAGCTAACATATAGGCGACAGGCGTAGCTAAAATAAAGCAGACGACCACGATATAGAAATATTTGCGGTTAAACATCAACAGTATATCCGCCACCGTCGCCCCGTGCACCTTACGGATACCGATCTCCTTCCGGCGATACTGCGTCTCGAAGATCACCAGCCCGAAAACACCTACTATCGAGATCAGGATCGCCAACACGCTGGACCACGTCACCATCTGCTTCACAAACTCCTCGCGATGATAGAGCTGGTTGTACAGGGAGTCGTAGAACTCGATCTCCAACGGATAGGATGCATCTATATTGGCCGCAGCTTCGCGGATATAGCCGACGACTTTCTCGGCATCGGCACCTGCACGCAACCGGATGTATGAGAAATTGAGCGGCTGCATCACCTTCGGCGTCGAGACTAAGAAGGCCATATTGGTTTTCTCCTCGCGCATCGAGGTCAGCAGCACGTCGTCGGTAAAGCCCACGATGCGGCCCGGCCCCCAGCCCATATCGACCAGGTCGCCGAGATGGAGGTCGTTCGCCCGGCGTGCCGTCTCGTTGAAGACGAAATGGTTCAGGCTGTCCCGCTCGTCCGTACGGCTGAAATTATCCCCTTCCGTCAAGCGGATGCCCATGACATCGAGGAAGGATGGCGATACATTGAGCAGAAAGCCATTAAACGTTTCTTCCTTACAGGAGAATTCATATGTGGAATAGGAATCCTCGCCACCGAACTTCTGGAAAGCGAAGGCAACGTCCTCGATCTCCGGATATTTCATCAACTGGTCGACATACGCATCGCGATGCTTGCCCGACATCTCGCCACTCAACTCCGCTATCACAATCCGGTCGCGGTCGAAACCTAAGTTATAATGCCGCATGAAGTAGTTCTGCAACTGGATGATGCAAGCTCCGACAATCAGGGCGATAGAAACGACATACTGCAACCCGATCAATGCCGTACGCAGCCGCTTCCCGGCAGGCGACAGCCCGAAACTCCCCTTCAACACCAACGCCGGAGGGAAAGACGTAATGTAATAAGCCGGATAGACACCCGCCAGCACGCCTACCAGCAAAGCAATCGCCCCCGTCGCAGTCACGACGGAAAGATTGGATAGTAAACTGATATCCGCCTCGACAAACGAGAGGAACTGCCCCCTATTGAGCAGGTAAATCCAGACAAGCGCCAGGACATAGGCCACAAGGCAAATCCCCGCCGCCTCCACTAACAGTGAAATGCGGAGCGCCCCGGCAGGACTCCCCAACACTTTCTGCGTATTGATACTCCGGATGCGCATCGGCGTCAACGCCGTACTGAAATTCATATAGTTGACCGCCGCAATCAGCAGGATCAGCCAGCCGATAAAGAAAAGCAGGCGCACCGTATCCGGGTTCTGCGTCTTCAGCGGGCTTGCGCCCCACACATCCTGCATATTCATATAATGTATATCGCCGAGCGGGATCAGATGCAGGTGCAGATGATCCGCCCCCCAGATCTGCGAGTAATCGAACGTACGGTTAAAGTTGTCCTCCACGGCGGCGGCAGACTCCGGGCTGTCGAGCAGCAGGTAGCACAGCCAGTTCGACCCGCCCCACTCCGTCGGTTTGCGGAAAGAGGCGTCGATCGCCATGTAGATATTGTTGCTTAGTTGCGTATTCTCAGGGAAATCGCGATAGACGGCCCCTACCGTCATGTTTTTTACCGTCTTGGTCCAGACCCAGTCGTGCGAATGGATCTGTCGGCCGACAGCCGGTTCGCCGGCGAACATCCGCCGTGCCAGGCTCTCCGGGATGATCGCCTTCTCCGGGTCTTGGAGGCAACTTCCGTCGCCCTCGACAAAGGTGAATCCGAAGATATTCACAATATCGGGATGACAAGTCGTGACCCGTTCACGGAATCCCTTCTGGTCGCCCCCCTCACCGATCGTAAGGTAGTAGCGCTTATCGTAAGGCGTAATCAGCGTCCCTGCCTCGATATGCGGAGACGAGGCGATCAGCACGTCGGGGAACGCCCCCGGATAGATCACGCGCCCGTCGGCCATGACACTGTCACAAAGTTCAGCCAGAAAAATCCTTTCCGCCTTCGGATGACAACGGTCGAAGCCGTAATCATACCGTACCTGCATCATCAGGATCAGAAACGCGGCAAAAGCAACCGAAAGCCCGGCTACATTCAGGAACATCGCCATCTGAAAACGCCGGAACATGCCGAGAAAATTACGTACAAGTGTCTTCATAATCTATTATTCATATATCCATAATTCAAAATTCCTAATCCTACTCTATATGTATGCTCTCCACCGGATTCTCCGTCGCAGCCTGCCAGTTCTGGAATGTTACAGTCGCTGCCGTAACCAGAGCGATCATCAGAAAAGCCAATGGGAATGTCCACCAATAGACAGGTGTACGTGAAGAGAAGTTCTCCAACCACTTATTTACTCCGTACCAAGCAACCGGTGCAGCAATCACGAAGCATATCAAGACAATACGCAGGTAAATCAGGTTGAACATCACCAGGATCTCCCCGATCGACGCACCATACACCTTACGAATGCCTATCTCCTTGCGCCGGTACTGCGTTTCGAAGAAAACCAGCCCGAACACGCCAACGATGGAAAGAATAATTGCCAGAAGCCCGAACAAGGAAATGATGTTCTTTAGATATTGCTCCTTATGATAAAGCTGATCGAACACAGAATCGTAAAAGCGGATATCGGCCGGATAAGCCGGGTCGATCGATGCCAGCGCCTCATGGATATGATTGACTGCCTCTTCAGCGTTTGCCCCTGCCCGCAGGCGGATATAAGACACCGGCTTCGGATCATGGTTGACAATGAAGGCGACATCTGCTTCCTCTCCCCCGAGCCGGAAAGAAACCACCCGTACATCGCCGGTAAATCCGGCAATATATCCCTTCATGCTGCCAGAAATCTCATGCCCCGCCTCCATCTGAATGCGTTCGCGGGCGGAGCGGTTATAGATGAATGTCGTTACCGTGTCACGCTTGGCATCCGCCTCCGTAAAGCCCCGTCCTTCCGTCACCTCTATCCCCATCACGCGCAGGAAGTTCCACGAAACAGAGAGCATATAGGTATAATACTCTTTATCTCCATATTTCATTGACTGCATCATGTATGAATCCTTCCCTCCGACCAAGAGTGACGAGAAAGCGACATCCTCGATCTCTGGATATTCCTTTAATTTGGCCGAATAGGCATCTTTGTGCAACATGGCCATCTCCGGATTCAGCTCGACAATGGCGATCTGGTCCTTGTCGAACCCTAAGTTGAACTCGCGCATATGCCGATTCTGTAACTGTATGAACATCGCACCGATGATCAGCCCGATCGAGATGATATATTGGAAGCCGATCAACACCGTGCGCATCCTGCGTCCGCTTTTCGAAAGCCCGAAATTGCCTTTTAACACCAGCGCCGGCGAGAAAGAGGTCATATACCATGCCGGATAAAGCCCGGCAACCAAACCGATCCCGGCCGAGACAACCAGCAGGATACCCATCAACCCTATATGGTTTCGCAATAATGTATCTGCCTCAACAAACGACAACCATTGCAACTCATTCAATACATAAACCAGTAGAAAAGCTAATAAACAAGCCAATATACTGATACATACCGCCTCACTCACCAAAGCCAACCGAAGTTCGCTGACAGAACTGCCAAGCACCTTTTGCGTATTGATACTTCTCATCCGTATCGGAGCCAGCGAAGTACTGAAATTGGTAAAATTAATACCTGCAACCAGGATAACCAACAAGGCGATCAGGAATAACAGATGAACGGTCGACGGATCGCCGGATTTAATATAGTCGCTCAGTGATGTCGGCCGATAATAAATATCGGTCAATGGCACGAGACTGATATGCATATCCTCATTGTTATAATGTTCCTTAAAGTTGAATATACGATTGAAGTTTTCCTCTACAGCTTGGCGCGATTCCGGTTTATCGAGCAACATATAACCGATAAAACATTGCGTATGCCAATCTTCTTTTCCGAAATCATCAAGCGGCAAGTAGATATAATTTTCCAACTGGGTGTTCTTGGGAAAGTCTTTATAGACGGCTCCCACCGTCATACTGGTCGATTCCCCGAGATTATGGGTAGTGATGATATGCTGTCCGATAGCAGAGGCATCATCAAACATGCGCTTGGCCAAGCTCTCGGGTATCATAGCCATATCCGGATTCCGCAAACAATATTTATCACCTTCAAGAATAGTAAAGTCGAATACATCGACAATCTCCGGATAACAAAGTCCGAATGTTTCCTGAAATCCACGCCGTTTTTCCCCTTCGCCAACCTTAAGGTAAAAAGGATACCAGGTAGTCAGAATCAAAGTTGACTTTTCGATATGCGGAGATGACTGAAAGACAGCATCAGCAAAAGCCCTTGACAGAATAGGAGCGAATTTATCATCCGCACCCCTGACGCGATCCAGGCGTACAACCCGGTCGGCCGTCGGATGACAGCGATCAAAATTGCGCTCATATTCAATCTGCATCATAATGATCAGAAAAGCGGCGAAAGCAACTGTAAGCCCTGCAACATTCAGCAATGTTGCCATCTGGAAGCGTCGGAATACGCTCAAGAAATTGCGCAGAAGTGTTTTCATAATGAATTGCATTTATCTATTCGCTCAATATAAAGCAAAAACCATGCCACCAGATTTAAAACACTAAAATACAAGCATATATAGAACTTCCATTTCACCTTATCTGTCAAAAATTTAGACAGAGGTGTCCAAGTTTTTTACAGTCAATCCCTTCCTCCCCCTAATGCCTGATATAAACTGATCATTCCTTGTATCTCTGCAAAACGGTTGGCTACTTGTGTCAATCGGGCGGACAGCAGGCTTTGCCGGGCGGTCAAGACTTCCAGATAGGTCGTGTTTCCATACGTCATCAACAAAGAGGTGCTTTCAGAAGCTTTTTCCAATGCTGTAAGCTGCTTTTCATACAGATCGGACTTTTCTTTTGCTGTTTGATATTTCATCAAAGCATCGTTTACTTCCGACCCAGCATTCAACAGGGATTGCTGGAAAGCAAGCCGTGCCTCTTCCTGCTGTGCCTTGGCTATTTTTAGTTGGGCGATATTTGCACCCCGGTTGAACAGGGGTTGCGTGAGCGAACCGATGGCCGACGCCAGGAATTTGCCCGGGTTTACAATCATGCTACCGGCTGAATTGGTCCACCCTGCACTGCCGCTTAGCATAATTGAGGGATAAAAGGCCGATCGCGCCTGGTTTGTCACATAAAAAGCACTTTCGAGCGCATGTTCCGCACTGCGTACATCCGGACGACCGGCAAGCATCTGGACGGGAATGCCGACAGCAAGATGTTTCGGCAACGATTGTCCGGACAGCTTGCCACGCTCGATGTTGTGGGGTGTCTCGGCAAGCAACAGCGACAGGCTGTTCTCGACCTGGTTAATCTGTTCCCTTAAATCGAGAATCGAAGTAGAGATACTGTAGTAAGTGGCCTCCATTTGTGAAACGGCTGCATCATTAGCCAGGCTGGCATCCATCAGGGCACGGGTCGATTCGACTGTTTCCTTCCATGATTTCTCCGTTTGGATAGAGATAGCCAACTGTTCGTCCAGCATCAGCAGGGTATAATAGGTGTTTGCGATGCCTGATATCAATTGTGTCTGGACAGCTTGCCGGTAATCGTGGCTTTGTTCGAGCAACGTCTTAGCTTGACGCTTGGCGTTACGAATACGGCCGAAGATATCCAGTTCCCAACTGGCGGTGACGGGGATGGAATAGGTTTGCGTAGCCTTCCCTCCGTCGAAACTGCTTACCGTTCCCTGAGGTGCAAGTGCAAATGAGGGCAGATAGGCCAGACGGGCGGACATCAATGTGGCCTCTGCCTCCTCCACGCGCAGGCGGGCGGATTGAAGGTCGGTGTTGCTCTGCAATCCCTGTTCGATAAGGGCCTGGAGTTGCGGATCGATAAAGAGTTCCCGCCAGTTGAGATTACTGAAATTGCCGGATGTATCGGCAGCTGCAATCTCTCTCCCATATAAATCATCCGGGACTTCGGTAGCCGGCTTATAGGTTGTATAGATGCCGCAGCTACTCAGTGCGAGTGCTGCGACAGTTGATATGGTTATCTTGATTTTCATTTCTTCTCTGTTTTTTTACTTTCAATATGACGTTCTCTTTCCTCCTTTGCTTCTACATATTCTTCCTGTATCTGCCAATCGGAGGCCGGCTGAAACTGAATAGGACGTACCTTTTCCTGTAAGTATTGGAAGACGATGAACAAGGAAGGTACGATAAACAGTAGTGCCAACGTTCCGATCAGCATACCTCCTACAGTACCCGCTCCGAGTGAGCTGTTTCCGTTTGCACCGACTCCTGTCGCCATCATCAGAGGCAGCAATCCGAACACCATTGTGCCGGCTGTCATCAGGATCGGACGTAAACGGGCTTTAGCGGCCGAGAGGGCTGCCGATGTCAGGCTCATGCCTGCCTTGCGACGCTCGGCGGCATACTCGGTCAGCAAGATCGCAGTCTTGGACAGCAAACCGATCAGCATGATCAGGCCTGTCTGCAAGTATATATTATTCTCCAACCCCATCATCTTGGCAAAAAGGAAAGAACCGGTCAAGCCAAATGGAACGGATAGCAAGACGGCAAACGGGATCAGGAAACTTTCGTACAGCGCGCTAAGTATCAGATAAATCATCAGGAAGCAGATGCCGAAGATGACCACCGTCGTATTGCTCTGGCTGTTCTCTTCACGGGTGATACCGCCGAAATCGTAGCTATAACCTTTCGGAAGAGCCTCGGAAGCCGTTTCCTGTACGGCGCGGATAGCGTCGCCTGTGCTGTAGCCGTCCGCCGGCATGGCATTCACGGCGATGGAGTTATACATATTGAAGCGGCTCAAGGATTCCGCCCCGTAACTGCGTGTCAACCTTACGAACTGGCCGAGAGGTGCCATCTCGCCATTGGACATGCGGACAAAAATATTGTTGAGTGAAGACTCGTCGACGCGGTACTTCGGGTCTGCCTGTATCATCACCTTGTAGACTTTGGAGAAGCGGTTGAAGTTGGAGACATATTGCCCGCCGTAATAACCCGACAGTGTTCCCAATACGGCATCAGATGTAATGCCGGCACGTTTACATTTCGCAGCATCCACTTCGACGGTCCATTGCGGATAGCGGATATCAAAGGTGGAATAGGCCATCGATATTTCCGGACGCTGGTTCAGGGCGCCGAGATATTGTTGCGTCGTTGTAAAGAATGTGCCTATATCGCCTCCCATGCGGTCCTGCATATGCAGTTCCAAGGCATTTCCCATACCGTAACCCGGAATCATTCCCGGCGAGATGGCAAAAATGCTGGCATCCTTTATGTCTGCCGTACGCCCATAGATCTGTCCGATCACGGCCTGCACGTCTTCATCCTTTCCGGGGCGTTCATCCCAGGGTTTCAGCTTCAGGACGAGCATACCGAACGAGTTTCCCTGACCGGCCAGTAAACCATAGCCGGCAACACGCTGGACGTGGAGCACCTGCGGGATGTTTTCCACGCGTTTCTCGATCCGCGCCATCACATCATTGGTTGTTTTCAATGAACTGCCGGCTGCCGTACTGACATTTACAAAGACAACGCCCTGGTCTTCGTCCGGCACGAGACTGGTCTTGGTCGTGTTCATCAGGAACATCAGCAAAACGACCGAGCAGGCCATCAATGTCCAGACCATCCACTTGCGCTTGATAAAGAACAGGACGCCTTTCTTGTATTTCTCCACCATCCGGTCGAAAGCGGCGTTGAACGCCTTACGGAAGCGGGCGGCGAAGTTATTGTTCTGCGTCCCATCTTCATTGATATACGGTTTCAGGAAAAGCGCACAAAGCGCCGGGCTCAATGTCAAGGCATTGACCGCCGAGATACCGACAGCCACCGCCATCGTCAGACCGAACTGCGTATAGAACGTCCCGGACGTCCCGCTCATAAACGAAACCGGAATAAAAACGGCCATAAAGACGAGCGAAGAGGTAATGACTGCATTACTGATTCCCTTCATCGCGTCGATACTTGCCATATAGGAAGAACGGTAACCCACGTCGAAGCGTGCCTGCACGGCCTCGACGACGACTATGGCATCGTCCACCACCGTACCGATCACCAATACGAGAGCAAACAGCGTGATCAGGTTGATACTGAACCCGGCAATGGACATAAAAGCGAACGTACCGATCAGCGACACCACGATTCCCACCAACGGGATGACCGTAGAGCGGATATCCTGCAAGAAGACATATACCACCAGGATAACCAACAGAATCGCTTCGAGCAATGTCTTGACGACCTCATGGATAGAGGCGAAAAGGAAGTCGTTGGAACTCATTACCTGGGTCAGTTCGATCCCTTTCGGCAAGTCTTTACGCGCTTCTTCCAGGAAAGCATCGATATTCTTGTTGACTTCGGTCGCGTTTGAGCCTGCCGTCTGGAAGATCATGCAGGAAATACCGGGATGGCTGTCCATATTACCATGATAGGCGTAACTTTCCTCTCCCATCTCGATATCAGCTATTTCTTTCAGCTTCAGAACTTCGCCATCGTCGGTCGAGCGGATAACGATTTCGCCGAATTCTTCCGGGGTGATCAGACGGCCGGTGTACTTCATCGTGTACTGGTAAGTCTCGTCGGAGTTCTCACCGAAAGAACCGGTTGCCGATTCGATGTTTTGTTCTGCCAGCACCTGGCTTACATCTGTCGGGATCAATTTGTACTGTGCCATCACATCCGGTTTCATCCAAATACGCATACTGTAATCTCCCCCCATGATCATCATGTCTCCCACGCCCTGGATTCGGAGTATCGAGGGTTTAAGATTGATACTGATGTAGTTGGAAAGGAACTTCTCGTCGTAAGTGTCGTCGGGACTGTGAAGCGAAAACATCTGCAAGATACTGGTTTGACGCTTGGAGGTGGTGACACCTACCTGCGTTACTTCGGCCGGCAGCTGCCCGGTTGCTTTCGAGACACGGTTCTGCACGTTGACGGCTGCCATATCGGGGTTTGTGCCCTGTTTGAAGTAGACGGTGATACTGACCGTTCCTGCATTGGAGGCGGTCGAAGTCATATACGTCATGTCTTCCACGCCGTTGATGGCCTCTTCCAACGGGGCGACAACGCTTTTCAACAGAGTCTCCGCACTCGCACCGAAATAGGTCGTGCTGACCTGTATGGTTGGCGGAGCGATATCCGGATATTGTTCGACGGGCAGTGTAAACAGCCCGATGATGCCCACAACTACGATCGAAATAGAGATAACGGCCGACAGAATGGGGCGTTCTATAAAGGTTCTTAAATTCATCTTCTTGTCTTAGTTTTGTTTTACTTTAATGGGAGTACCTTCGCGCAAGAGGCCTACGCCTTCCGCAACGATGATGTCTCCTTCGCTTAATCCTTCATCAACGATGTATTCCTGTCCGCCGTTCACACGAGTGACGCTGACCGGAGCCGAGGTGGCTTTTCCGTCCACGACCTTATACACGTAAACTTTATCCTGTATCTCGAAGGTTGTAACCTGCGGAATAACCAAGCTTCCCGTTTTGGCAACCGGAAGGATGACGTTGCCGGATGTCCCGCTATACAGCAAACCGCTCCCGTTCGGAAAAACGGCGCGGAGGCTGGCAGTTCCGGTGCTGCGGTCGACGACGCCACTGATCGTTTCGATCTTTCCTCTTTCGCTATAAACAGATTTGTCGTTGAGTTGCAATTCTACTGCCGGCATATCTTTCAGAGCTGCTGATTTAGAGCCGTATTGACGTGTCAGCGCCAGCAATTGGTTCTCTGTCATCGAGAAATATACATACATATCCGAGTTGTCGGAAACGGTTGTCAGCGGTTGCGGCAGGTTGGCACTGACCAATGCACCGACACGGTAAGGCAGCGTTCCGACTACACCGTCACACGGGCTTTTTACTTCCGTATAAGAAAGATTATTGCGGGCGCTCAGCTCCTGCGCCTTCATCTGGGCCAACTGGGCCTTTGCGCTCAGCCAGGCGTTCTCGGCTGTTTTCAAGTCGAAGTCGGAAACGACGTTCCGGGCCCGTAGTTCTTTTTTACTGTCGTAGGTCAGTTTCGCTGTTGCCAGGGAAGCGGTTGCGGCCTCGACGTTTGCTTCCGCTGTCTGTAAAGCTGCCTGGTAGGGCACCTGGTCGATCACGAAAAGGACCTGTCCGCGACGGACGGTCTGCCCTTCTTCTACGCATAACTTAGTGATAAAACCGGATACCTGAGGATAGATATCGATGTCTTGACGTCCGCGAATCGTCGCTGAATAAGAAGTGGAGATCACCTTGTCCGAAGACTGTACCTTCAGGACTGCATATTCTGCTTCTGTTTGTACTGCGGGTGCCTGCTTGCACGACACCGCTAATGTTGCACAACTGATAATCAGGATCAGTCGCATACTTGTTTTGTTCATCATTGTCATTGTCCAATCTTTAATTCGGCAGCAAAGGTAGACCGGAATCGCGCGACAAATCAGTTCATTTATTAGCCTCGATTGTTCAAAATCGGAACATTAGACACAAAAAGTCAGATACTATCCGTACTTTTACGTCAAAATAGGAACAAGTATGCGTATATTTAGAACAACGGAAAGTGAACCGTTCGTTGCCAGGACTGGTCGGATGGAGGAATTTCATAATCGCCTGATAAAATTAAGTGATCCCGGCATATTCTTTTGCCGGAAAGGACATGCACACTTGAATATTGACCTGAAAGAATACGATATAGTCAAAAATACGCAGGTCATCATTCAGCCGGGCACTATTCTGCGACTGACAGAATCGAGTGACGACTTCGAAGTTTCTTATTGTTACTTCTCGGAACAGTTATTGCGAGAGATTACCATCCATCTGGAACCTTCTTTCTTCCATTTCCTGAAAGAAAATCCCTCTTTTACGTTTCCGGATGACTGCATCGAGGCCATTAACGGCCTGATGATTGCCACCGAGGCGATCTATCTGGACCGCGAACACCGCTTCCGCGATATCATTATCCGGAATCATCTCCAATGTTTTCTTCTGAGTGTATATGAAAAGACGCACCGGTGGTTCACCCGAAAACAGATTGAAGGTACCGACCGCAAAGACCAGCTTTTCAAACGTTTCATCGCATTGGTCCACAAACATTGCACCACCCAGCGCGAGGTTGGCTTTTATGCAAACGAACTGTTTATCACGTCCCGCTACCTTTCCGCTATCGTACAGGAGGTGACAGGCAAAAACGCCAAACACATCATCGACATGCACGTCATTCTGGAGATAAAAGTAATGCTGGAATCCACCGATCTGAGTATCCAGGAAATAGCAAACCGCCTGCAGTTTCCGGATCAGTCGTTCTTCGGGCGTTATTTCAAGAAACACACCGGGACGTCTCCGTTAAACTACAGGCGGGCTTTGGGATAGGTTGAGTTCTGAGGATTACTTCTTGCTATCCAGCGTAAACCGCAGTGTTCCGGCATTCACCAACTCCTGTTGTGAGATGGTATAGCCTTTCAGCTTCTTTCCGCCGGCAGTCACTTCCTTTATATAGATATCATCCGGAGTCTGATGGGCTGATTCGATCACTAACTCTCCTTTCGGATAGAATTTCTTGTCTAAACGGATCGTCACCTTATTGAAAGTCGGCGAAGTCAACACGTAATCCAGATCGCCGGGACAGGCCGGATAGAAGCCCATCATCGAAAAGATAGCCCAGGTCGACATCGTGCCGGTATCGTCGTTACCGGGAAGGCCGTTCGGTGCGTTGTGATAATACTTACCCAACAGTTCGCGGACGAGCTTCTGCGTGCGCCAGGCTTCTCCCTTGAAATAGCTGAACAGGTACGGATAGGCAATATCCGGTTCGTTCGCCATATCGTAATAGCCTTTGTCGAAGACCATCTGCAAGCGGTCCACAAACTTCTTCGGGCCGCCCATCAATTTAGCTAATCCCATGATATCATGAGGCACATAGAACGTATAGTTCCAGGCGTTCCCTTCATGAAAACCGGGGCTCGGCTCAAAATTTTCTCCCTGTTTCGGATCAAAAGGAGAATAGAACGTACCGTCGGGAAGGATCGGACGGAGCGTGCCGTATTCCTTGCTGTAATAATGTTTATACCCCATCGCACGTTCGCGGAACAACTTGGCGTCTTCTTTCTTACCTAATGCATTCGCTAACAAGGAGAGGTTCCAATCGGCAATATAATATTCCAGAGCGTGGGAAACGGAATTGTCATACTGCTCGCGCAACGGGACATATCCCTTGCTCATATAGTCATTGTTGTCCGGGCGAAGCAGGTTGAATTCACCTGGTGTGGTAGCGCCTTTGCGCATACCTTCGTAAGCCGTCTCGATATCATAATCGCGCAAGCCGCGCATATAGGCATCCACAATATAAGGGATGGACGGGTCGCCTTCCATTGTCAGCGTCTCGCGTCCGTAGAGTTCCCATTTTGGAAGCCAACCGCTTTCCTTATACATATCGATCATCGTACGGATAATATCGAGCTGCTTTTCCGGATAGAGCAAGGTCATCAGGGTACTGACATTCCGGTACGTATCCCATAGAGAGAAGACCGTATAACGGTTTCCGGTCGTATGACCCACCTTCAGGCTTTCCATCATCGGATATTCGCCGTTCACATCTTGGATGATATTCGGATGGATCAGCAAGTGGTACATCGCGGTATAGAAGATAGTCTTGTCATCCTGTGTCCCGCCCTCAACCTGCACGCGTGACAAATCGTCGTTCCACATCTGACCGGCTGCCGCACGCACCTTGTCGAAGTTGAAATCCGGCTGTTCGGTATTCATGTTCAGGCGTGCATTCTCGATGCTGACAAAGGAAACACCCATCTTCACTTCGATCACCTCGTTTTCATCTGTGTCGTATGTGAACCAGACACCGATATCGTCACCGCTCATCTCGCGGTTATATTTGGTGTATAGTTTGTATTTGCCGGAATAGATATCCCACTGGGCTTCCACTCCCTTCATCTCACGCTGTTTCTTCCAATAGCCGACTTGCTTAGGAGCTTTGCTAACCTTCATCACGAAATAGATCGGAAAAACGGCTTGCGGATTATAACAGAAAGTACCGAGCAGTTTGCTGCCTTCTATCTCCGTATCGCTGACCATGCGGACAGTCGCTCCGGTTTCATTCGTCAGCCCTTCACCCAGGTTCAACAGGATGTTCCCCTGTCCTTTCGGGAAAGTGAAACGGGTTAGTCCGGTACGCATAGAAGCGGTTGCTTCCGTCTTGATATTATATTTAGTCAGGAGGTTACTATAGTAGCCGGGATGAGCCACTTCATCCTTATATCCGCTTCCATACTCATGGTAATCCACTTTCAACTCGCCCGCTGTCGGCATCAGCAAAAGGCTTCCCAGTTCGGGACAGCCTACTCCGCTCAGGTTGACATGCGCGTAACCGGTAAAGAAATTATTGTCGGCCGAATAAGGGGTAGACCACCACTGGCTGTCCTTATCGAATTTATTACTTTTCGAGCCCATCACATTGAATGGGGTGACACTCATCATCCCCTGCGGACAGATGGCACCGGGATTAGTCGTGCCATAGTTACTCGTTCCGATAAACGGGTTCACATAATCTGCCGGTTGCTGTGCGGATACAATCAGTGCACCACAGCATAACAGGAAGGTCATCAACTGTTTTCTCATTTGTCTATCTCTTTTTAATTATTACCAAACTACAATCTCATCCGTAAAAATAAATCCTTTGTTCACCTCCGTTGCCTTCAAGCGGATATAGCGGGCTTTCCAGTTTCCATTAAATGTATATTCCTGGAACAGCAGGTTCGGATCGTCCGCCGGGATTGTTGTTGGAACAATTCCCTGAGAGGTAAAGTTTTCGCCATCTTCCGATGTTAACAACTCCACCTGCCCCGGCTGGAAGACGCCCGGACCGGTCAACTGCATGAATCGGGTAGACACTTTATGGATATCCGTCACCTTTTCCATATCGATCACACAATCCAGATCATTCAGATACCCCTGCCAACGTCCGTCCAGGTAGGTCAATCCGCCACGATAGCCATCCAACAAGGCATTCATACCTCCAGCCATATAGCCTTTGTACAACTTACTATTATAATGTATCGGTTTATTGATCCCACGGTGGTAATCGACCTTCTTTTCGGTCGGCGTTCCCTGTAGGATGCCATCCCGGAAAATAGCAGCTTTGATATAAGCCGAATCGGTCACAACAATCGAACCAGTATATAAAGCCGACGAGGCAGTCGGAACAGAGCCGTCAGTTGTATAACGTACTTCAGCCGGATATTTCTCGGCATCCAATATGACTTCGATCCGCTTGCCGACCGTGTCGACGCGCATTGTCACTTCCAGTTCGTCCGAAAGTGTAAACGTATTGATACCCATTGCCTGCAATTTCGGGATATGCGCATTCATCCGAGGTTTGAAATCATCCCATGTCCGTAGATTCTGTGGCGTCCAGCCCATTTCCGCCACGGCGAGGGCACGCGGAAACATCATGTATTCCAAATGTTCCGGTGTCTGGATATATTCCGTCCAGGTATTGGCCTGTACTCCGAGAATATGCTTGCTTTCCTCTGCAGTCAGCGAATCGACCGGGACAGGATTATAACTATACACTTTCTTAACCGGCGTATAACCGCCAATCGCATACGGCTGTGTCTTCGGATCGGCCTGGTAAAAATCAAAATACATATAATTACCGGGCGTCATCACGACATCATGCCCCATCCGGACCGATTTGATGCCTCCATCCTCCCCTCGCCAGGACATGACAGTCGCATCGGGAGCCAAACCGCCTTCCAGAATTTCATCCCAGCCGATCAGCTTACGGCCTTTCGAGTTCAGAAACTCTTCCGCCCGGTGAATCATATAACTTTGGAGTTCATCAACGCTCTCCATCCCGTTTTTCTTCATCAACGCCTGGCACTTCGGACAGGTTTTCCAAGCTGATTTACCGGCTTCATCCCCTCCGATATGAATATACTCGGAAGGGAAAAGTTCCATCACTTCTGTCAGTACGTCTTCCATAAAAGTGAACGACTTGTCGTTACCGATACAAAAATCACCGTTCTGGTATGGTTTACCGGAACAACTCAATTCAGGATAGGCCATCAACACCTCTTCCGAATGCCCGGGAAATTCTATTTCCGGGATTATATTAATATGTTTGGATGCTGCATGCTCCACAATCTCCCGGATATCCTCTTTCGTATAATAACCGCCATATGCACCGGGAGTTCCTTCCGGCAGGTACTTACGGTCATGTCCATCCCACCACTTCCGCCAATCCGACTCGGTACGAAAAGCCGTTTCGGTAGTCAGTTTCGGATATTTGTCCATTTGTATACGCCATCCTCCGGCATCCGTCAGGTGCATATGCAGTGTATTCAACTTATAGGAAGACATGACATCCAGCAACTTCATCACCTCCTCTTTCGGAAAGAAATGCCGGGAGACATCCAGATGTAACCCTCTATATTTAAAACGGGGATTGTCGATGATCGAAACACAAGGAATATATCCATTTACATATAATTGACGCAATGTTTGCAAACCATAGAACAAACCATTCTCAGAACCGGCCCGCAGATCGATCCCTTTTGCCGTGACATCCAACTGGTATCCCTCCGGACTACCCGACCAGGCATTATCGATTACGATATTTACTCCTTGAGAAGATTGCTCGCCGAACAAAGCGACACTATCGATTTGAAAAGCACCTCCGGTCATCAACATCTGTGCCGGTTTGGGAATAAGATTCACCTGCTGAGCCTCCTTTGGAGCGCAGGAAATTAATAGTAACGAACAGGCAATAGCCAGCCCGGTTACACATTTGCGAGACTGTTTTGGCAGTAACATAAAAACTTAGTTTAGTGTGTTTAATTCTTGGTGTGTAAATATACAAAGAAAAAACGGATAACAGCATAATCCGGTAAAATAAGAAGAGGCTTTCCCCGAAGGAAAAGCCTCTCTTTATGAGAAGATAGCCGCACCGTAGATATGAACAAACTCCGTATGACAGGATTTGAGTGCTTTGCCATCTTTGTAATCCGCCGTGCTAAGCATGCCCCGAAGGGTGCGGCCCGCCATCAACGACAAGAGCTGTGTCTCGGAATTAAAATAAACTGATGAGTTTCCCAATCGAACATGTGCGGCTAACTCATTTTTCTTATTACAAAGATATGTAATCAAAATGAGACTGCCAAACTTTTTAACACAAAAAAAGAGCCCCGAACGGAGCTCTTTTCCTATTGCTGTATAGTATCAATTACTTAACTTTAGCAACGATTGCTTTGAAAGCTTCCGGGTGGTTCATTGCCAGGTCGGCAAGCACCTTACGGTTGATTTCGATTCCTGCTGCGTGCAAAGCTCCCATCAGACGAGAGTAAGACATACCTTCCAAACGGGCAGCAGCGTTGATACGCTGAATCCACAATGCGCGGAAGTTACGTTTTTTGTTACGACGATCACGGAATGCATACGTCAAACCTTTTTCCCAAGTGTTCTTAGCTACGGTCCACACGTTCTTACGTGCACCATAATAACCACGGGTAAGTTTTAAAATCCGTTTTCTTTTTGCTCTTGAAGCAACATGATTTACTGATCTAGGCATAATACTAATCTGTTTTGAATGTTAGCGTCATCACTTTCGGATGATCTTGTTTGCTAAATACATTCGGTTAATAAAAATCTTGTAAAACTCGCTTAATTAATAAAGATTACTTCAAACCAAGCAACTGCTTAACGTTGCTTACGTCTACACGGTCTACTAAACCTGTGTGAGTAAGATTTCTCTTCTGCTTTGTAGTCTTCTTTGTCAGAATGTGACTTTTAAAAGCGTGTTTTCTTTTGATTTTACCTGTTCCGGTAAGAGCGAATCTTTTTTTGGCACCGGAATTAGTCTTCATCTTAGGCATTTTCCAATATGTTTTAATTATTAAACTTTACACCCTCTATCGGGTGGTTTCTTTCTTTATTCTTCAGACTCTTCAGTCTTTGGCTTGGGAGTTACAATCACCTTCTTTATAACCGGCTTCGATATAGCGGATTTAGGTGCGGCTGGCGCAGCTCCGGCAGCCGCTTTCTTAGGTGTCAGCATGATAATCATACGTTTACCTTCCAATACCGGCAACTGTTCTACCTTACCGTATTCTTCCAAGTCGTTGGCAAAACGAAGCAACAAAACTTCTCCTTGCTCTTTGAAAAGAATGGAACGTCCTTTAAAGAACACATAAGCTTTCACTTTTGATCCTTCTTCAAGGAACCCCTTCGCATGTTTCAACTTAAAGTTGTAATCGTGATCATCTGTCTGAGGTCCGAAACGAATTTCCTTCACGACCACTTTAACAGATTTAGCCTTCTGTTCCTTTTGTCTTTTCTTCTGTTGATAGAGGAATTTTTGATAATCAATCACTCTACAAACGGGGGGCGCAGCATTCGGTGAAATTTCAACCAGATCGAGCCCTTGATCTTCGGCAATTTTTAATGCCTGAGAAGTAGGATAAACTCCCTGTTCTACGTTATCACCTACTAAACGAACTTCACGAACACGAATACGTTCGTTAATTCTATACTGTTCTTTCAGACTGTCATTCTTCATTCAAAAAGATTTATTCTCCTCGTTATTAGTTATTTTAATCGTTATCTTTCTTCCAGTGATTCATTTGTTCCTCTATTTCACTTTTCAAAAGCGCTGCAAAGGTAGCAATTTTCATCGAACCTTTATCACCTTCGCCCTGTTTTCTTACAGAAACTTCATTATTTTCTGCTTCTTTCTCTCCAACAATGAGCATGTAAGGGATACGTTTCAACTCTGTATCGCGGATTTTACGTCCGATCTTTTCATTACGGTCGTCTACCAGCACACTCAGTTCTTCTGCTTCGAGCTGACGTTTTACTTCGTAGGCATAGTCGTTGAACTTTTCACTGATCGGCAGGATAGACACCTGGTCCGGAGTCAGCCACAACGGGAACTTACCGCCTGTATGCTCGATCAATACGGCAACGAAACGCTCCATAGAACCGAACGGTGCACGGTGGATCATAACAGGACGGTGTTTTTTATTGTCTTCACCCGTATATTCCAGTTCGAAACGTTCCGGCAGGTTATAGTCCACCTGGATCGTACCCAACTGCCAACGGCGGCCGATGGCATCTTTCACCATAAAGTCCAGCTTAGGACCATAGAAAGCAGCTTCGCCATATTCGATCTTAGCTTTCAGGCCTTTTTCCTGGCAAGCCTCGATAATAGCGCTTTCAGCCTTCTCCCAGTTTTCTTCCGAACCGATATATTTATCCCGGTTCACCTTGTCGCGCAAGGAAATCTGTGCTTCAAAGTTTTCAAAATCCAACGCCTTGAAGATGATAAAGATAATATCCATTACCTTCAGGAATTCATCTTTCAACTGGTCGGGACGGCAGAACAGGTGCGCATCATCCTGCGTAAAGCCACGTACCCTTGTCAGACCGTGCAACTCACCGCTTTGTTCATAACGATATACGGTACCGAACTCGGCAAAACGTAAAGGCAGATCCTTATACGAACGCGGGAATGCCTTGAATATCTCACAATGGTGAGGGCAGTTCATCGGTTTCAGCAAGAACTCTTCACCTTCCTGCGGAGTGTGGATCGGCTGGAATGAGTCTTTTCCGTATTTGGCATAGTGACCGGAAGTCACATACAGTTGTTTGCCTCCGATATGCGGAGTCATTACCTGCTGGTAACCATATTTCTTTTGGATACGTTTCAGGAAATCTTCCAGCTTCAAACGCAACTGCGTACCGCGTGGCAACCACAACGGAAGACCTGCTCCCACTGCTGTCGAGAATGTAAACAATTCCAGCTCCTTACCGATCTTACGATGGTCGCGTTTCTTGGCTTCTTCCATCAATACCAGGTATTCGTCCAGCATCTTCTTCTTCGGGAAGGTGATACCGTAAAGACGAACCAACTGTTTGCGTTTTTCGTCGCCACGCCAGTATGCACCGGCTACGCTCATTATCTTAACGGCTTTCAAGTAAGAGGTATTCGGCAAGTGCGGACCGCGGCAGAGGTCTGTAAACGAACCCTGCGTATAGGTCGTAATCTTACCGTCTTCCAACTCACTGATAAGCTCGGTTTTATATTCTTCACCTCTGTCACCAAACATTTTCAGCGCGTCAGCTTTAGATATATCCTGACGTTTGATCTCCTCTTTCTTAGCCACCAATTCCAACATTTTAGCTTCGATAGCAGGAAAATCGCCTTCTTTGATAACAGCGTCACCCGGATCCACGTCATAGTAGAATCCATTCTCGATAGCCGGTCCGATACCGAACTTGATGCCGGGATACAATTCCTGCAAAGCTTCAGCCATCAGGTGGGCACTCGAGTGCCAGAATGCATGCTTACCTTCTTCGTCTTCCCACTTGAAAAGCTTGATAGCCGCATCTTGGTTGATCGGACGGCTCAGGTCCCAAATCTCACCATTCACGCTTGCTGCCAGAACTTCCTGTGCCAGACGGGAACTGATGCTTTCCGCAATCTGCATAGCAGTCGTTCCTTCGGCGTATTCTTTTACGGAATTATCCGGAAATGTAATCTTTATCATAATCTGTTCACTATAAATTCCTAAAAATTAATCAGGATGCAAATTTAGTATTCTTTTTTTGTTAAACAGAACTTTTAGGAAAAAAGTTTCTGCTCCGCAACCTTTTATAAAGAAAGACGCCCAGGACAAACAACAGAATCCCTCCACATACAAAGTAACCGGGCGGACGGATCGTCCGGCGGGATTCCGCCCGGACAGCGGTCATCCCAACCTGCCGACCCATATAATCATGCAGCTTTCGTACCACCACTTTGCCGGTATCGATAAGCTGTCGCCGGTGGTCCACCTGCAAGGTAGTGACTGACTGCGGGTACTGCTTGCCGGCACTGTCCGGCGCGGTGTAGACAACCTGACGTATATTCCAGACTGCCGTATCGACCAAATGGATATCCCGTTGACACACCTCGGTCCCACGCGATGAAAACCGGACAGAATCGATACGGATGGTATTCTCCCGGCGCAGACTTTTCCGGCTTCCTCCACAGCCCGACAATAAAAACATCAACACCAAAAGCCGCAAAATCACCTGCATCCGGTTTGCCCCGGACCGCTTCAGCGACAAATGCAGGAAATTCCGTTTCCGGTAATGAATCGCCTGGTCAAACTCCAAACCCGACCGCCGCAGAAGAGCTAAAAGTTTCGCCACATCCGGCACATAACAATCCGCCGCCTCCCCTTTCGTATGCTGGCTGTCCGGCACTCCTCCGACCAACCGGTTCACCTCTTTACAACGATAACCGCTTGTCACCACGATCGGCCCGCCATACAATCGGCGAAGCGGTTCCAGCAAAGCAGTAGCCAAATACTTCAACGCCTCGCAAACCTCCTCCGCCGGCCTGTTGTCAATCCCATTCTCCACCGCAACCCGGCTATAACTCATCTCCTCCAACGTAAAATGCTCCCCCAATCTATCTCCTGTTTCCATATTTTTATCTCATATTATTAACTCTCAACTCTTAACTTTCAACTTATAAGAGTAGTCCACCCCAAACAGCGCCCCCGCAAACGTGCAGATCTCCCCGAAAGCCACCAACACGCTGCTATCGACCATCCCCCGCGGATCAATCCAAAACCCGCAAAAGAGCAAAACAATCCCGCTCATAGTGAGCAGGATTGCCATTGTCAACTGAACCGTCAACCTCTTCATGAATTATGAATTTTGAATTATGAATCTTCAAACTTTCAACTTTCACCTCTAAAGAATTCCCGGTCTGTCCTCCGGCTTGTTCACCGTACCGGAATCATCTGTTTCCGGCGTAATCCGTTCGAAACTCGTAAGGCTTTTCATGGTGCGCAAAGCCCTTCCGGGAAGGAAACGAACACGAGGTTCGCGGATCAGTCCCGTACTGAAATCACCGGCACCCACAACTCCCGTTGATCCGAAATTCAAACGGAAAGTACCCAATTCACCCACACTCACACGACGCCCGTTACGCAAATGACGGGCCAGAACCACATTTACACGATCCAGTACAGCTTTCACACCGGCACTACCGGCAACCGTACTGTCCCCGACCTCATCGATAAAGTCTTCAAACGTAACCAGGTCCCCACTGATCATTTGCGCATACAACTTTTCAGGAATATCTTCCTGATCAACACCTAAATTTCTTCTCTGAACCAATTTGTACTTAAGAGCCATAATCTTTAAATTTTAAATGATTAATAATTTGTTTTTGATCACAATGCAAAGATAAAGCCCTCCAAAATCCAGCTTTCCCCGTAATAGCAACACACACCTACCCGAGTCAGCACAGAGTACCAACCATTTAAGCCCCCCTGTAAGCGATCTACAGGAGAAGTCTCATTCTATTATAGTAAAAGGATTTGCCGCTTATTTAACTTTATACAACGTGTGCGGCCGCAAGGAAGTCCGTTCAGCCTTGACTTTTTGAAAATAATATCTATTTAATGCCTTGATAAAATGGAAAAGACAAGAAGTTATCGCTTCTTTATGAGGAAAGAAACTACTTAATAAGTTGTATAAGGTCAAAATACATAGGGAAAGTATCTTCACAAGATTCATTCACAAGAGGTCGGAAACCATTTTTCTCATAAAAAGATACAGCCGAATGATAAGCATCCACTGTTAGAAAACGGGTTGCTGATACAGACTGATGGTTGATGAGCATTTGCTTGACAGCTGAAACAATGTCAGTACCAATACCTTCACCACGATGGGAAGCCGCTACGCCTAATCTACCAATTTTAACAGCAGGATAACTTCCCAAATGCTTTTGGTGCGGAAATGCTCTACGAAGTTTTCTCCAAAGATTCTTATCCATAGTTGTCTGGGATATTTTATCATTAAGCAAACTGAAGAAAGCGATCGTTTCCTCATCGTCTTCCCATATAAAAGTGTTGGCTATCAACTGCTCTTGATAAAAACGGGCATCTTCCAACAAAAAACCATTCAAATCATCGTCTCCGCAATTGAATGGTTTTATAATCTCTGTGTCTTCAATCTTAATCAGTCTCATCAAGGAAGTCACATCATAAACGTTGCTATTTTCTTCAATTTCTCATAAGCAGCCTTAATTCGCTGCTTTTCCTGTTGGGAAGCAGGCTTAACGTCCTGCATGGATTCCAGAAACCGCTTAGCATCTTCACCAAACAGTATCGGGGTTTCTTTAATCGGTCTTGCCATATTGCTTTCTCCTTTCTATTTAATACTGTTCGCAAAGGTAAGCTATTTATCTTTTATCTCCAACACAATCACTTCAAAGTCGTTCAATCTCCACCTTTAAATCATCATTTTATAATTCATAGATTCAGACATCCCGGCTCATTATCCAAACGAACCAGGTCCATCAAGTCGCAGAGGTCGTCGGTTGTGGCGGAGTCTTTGCGCAGTTTGTCGCTCAGGTAATCTACTGTTTCGGGGAAGTCGAAAGCGAGGAGCAGGCAGAAAGACAGATGCCTGTACGACGGGACGCCGCCGTTGCCTTTCCCTTCCGATAGCGAGAGCAGTCGCCGAAGTAAGACGGGTTCGCGGAGGATGTAGACCAGCGAGCCGAACACCGTGTGCCGGCGCAGGTAGTCGGCTGTACGTTGCTTGTCGTGCAACAACAGGTTTGTGAGAAATGTACGGTAACTTTTTGCAAGCGTGTCCCACTCCGTAAAAGCGGCGTCGTAGGCCGCCTTGTAATAGAAGGGCTGCTTTTCGGCGGGTAATGTACTCAATTTAAGGTTAAACTTCTTGACCGAAGGGATTTCCTTTCCAAATAAATCTTTTAAGTCTTGATACATAGAACGGGAGCAGAAGATTCTGATTTTCCCTCTGCGCCCGAAAAGCCACCGGACAGATCGGTTATAGCTTTCGCAGTGGTTGAAAGAAACGCTCCGTCAAACGCAGTTCTTCTATTACGATTCCGGCCGCAGCTTTCATTTCCTGAACGGCAGGAAGACAGATTCCGTAGCTGGTGGCCAGTGCGCCGGGGAAGACAATTTCCACCATATAATGGTCTTCCGGCAAAACCATCGAAACCGACAAGATGTGTTTTTCTCCGTATCTATCCATGCGATTTAGTGCAGATTATTTTGATATTGTTTTGAAATGATAAATGATGATTTATCGGTGTGTCGCTATGTTTGTATTACCGGACGCAGATTTCGCAGACGACGCAGACGAACGCAGATCATTAATTGTTTTAAAAGAAAATAAGTCTGCGTTCCTCTGCGTTATCTGCGCCCGTCTGCGTCCGGTAAATACGAGCAAACGCACCGATAAATCAGCATTTGCTCCTTCGTCTTGTTAGCGCTAACTATTCAAGGATTTAGAATTTTCATCAACCCCTTGCCCGGCTTGAACTTGACGATGGTACGGGACGGTATATGGGCTGGGACGCCTGTGCGCGGGTTACGACCGGGGCGGCCGGGCTGTTGCCGGCAACTAAACAGGCCGAAGTTTTGCAGGCAAATGGAATTGCCTTTCTGAAATTCTTCGCTTAATACCTCGCACAGGGTGTCGAGGTATTGTTGCGATTCTTTACAAGTAATTCCCAACCGGTGGGAAAGGGTTTGTGACAGTTCTTTCTTATTCATTATTGTTTGTTAATTCGTTGTTTTTATTTTTACGCAACGACCAAGTAAGCCATCATTAGGTCCACGATAGTTTTGTTTACCTTGGCTACTGTCATTATATTGATTCTGGTATCCCCCGTAAACATAAACATTGGTTTTTTCAGTATTCTGAAAATTCGAACACCAGTAAATTCCCAAATGACCGCAAGCGTATCCTGCTCCTGATGATACATGCCGGTATCCCACGTAAGGCCAGAATAAGTTTGTCAAATTGTTGGCAAATGCCGCGTTCTTATCCAACTGACCATTATTGGTCTTGTATGTTACACTTGTTTTCGTAGTAAAATTCGCCACTGCACCACTCGGAGGAATACACCAACCCGCCGGACATGGATCAAATACGGTTTTATTAGGATAATTCCATAATTCTTTTTTATCTACACTCCAATTCTTTAAAAAGAAAATAGGGTTACTTATCGCATTTTCAATACCATTACCCGAAATTCCCGATGCATAAATACGGTTTCCGTTGGCATCATAAGTTGGCGTAATCGTATTTATAAGGAGAGCAGTGCTCGCTATCTGATCACCCGGAAGAAACGGGTCTTTTCGTCCCCACTGATAAATCATGCCGAACGAATCGAAACCCGGTTCATTCGACAACGCTCCGATCCCCCGGTCCATCCAGACATACTTTTCCCACATAAAAACTCTGCTTTTACCGTCGTTGGTCAAGCTAATTTCCTGATTAGTATTTTCTGAAATATTTTTAATCTTCTCGTCTACATCATCCAATGTATAATCCGTTACCCAGATATGCCAGCTCCATAATATCTTATTCTCTTCGTCATAAGCGGCAATCAAGGCGTTCCCTGTCATATTGGCTGTCTGTATCCGGTATTCCCCACTGGCGCTCAAATGATAGATTGCCCGGATTAGTCCCGGTTTGGTTTGCCAGACGATCTCGGCACGGGCGATGTTGCACTTATCCTTAGAACCTACCCGGTCGAGATAGACGATTGTTCCCGACACGTCTGCACCCGGCGGATTATGCGGGTTAAAGGTCAGGAAGGAGTTGGGTTTGACCATATAACAGTTGGCGCCCGGCAGAGAGGCCGGGATATCTTTGACTTCGAGGCGCGAATCGTTCTTCCCATCCACACCGGTTATTTTCAAGTTGACGGTGTACGATTTATTTCCTTCTATATCAAAGTTATCAGTGTTGTTATTCCCCGGATATAAAGTATAGTACACTCTTTTTGCGTCAGTGTTGTTATCTGCATTCGGATAGTAATTGGCTTCAAGGTAGACGCAAGTACAATAATCATCCGGTTTATTGTTGTTTTTATCTTTTGCACCGTTTACAGTGGCAGTGCTTTTCCCCCGCCTGTTTTCCGGAATATACCAGGTGTAACCTTTATCTATATTGCTGACAACCGGTTCCAAGTCGCTATATAGTTCGCTGCTTTGAGCCGGATGAGTCCCGCTTACCGGAGCTTCCAGACAAGCATCGGTCGGGACTGATCGCAATTGCAGCCAGAGCGGTTCAAACCGGGCACCAGACGGCAGGCTGGTCAAGTCTATTTTGAAAGCAATCTTAGCCAGCCGGCTGGTCAGGGTAGCAGCAACGGAGGTTTCTTTTTTAATTACGGTCAGGCAGCTTCCAGTCATCAGGATGTTTCCACCCATCTCAGAAGAAGGAATTACTGTTGCTTTGAATGTTTTCAATGTGCCGTTGAAGTTACTGAACGTCTTACCGGCATTGGCTATAAAATAGAGGGTTTGCTGCTTTTCCGCATTCTGTGGCTGCATCAGTCCGACCTTTAAACCTTCCAGTGAAGATGGATTTTGGAACGTGCGGACAATCATGGTTGGAGCGTCATCCCCCTCCCCATCAAACTGGATCACCGTCAGGTCCTGGATTGTCGATTCCTCGGCAGTAAGGTCGGTTCCCCGTGTCGATCTTTCGCCTCCAATACGGGCGACTTGCAGGCTGCAGGTGACCTCAACTGATACGCCCTTCACGCTCTGCAACTCGTCTTTCTCCGCGCAGGCGGTGATCAGGGTTGTCCAAATAGCTAAAAGCCAGAATATATTCTTTGTTTTCATCCTGTTATTTCATTTTATCGGTTATTTCACTTTTACACAACGTACGGAACCGCCTAAAGAACCGACAATAGTGTTGGCAACGCTTCCGCTCGAACTGGTGATTTTATAAGTATAGGGTGTTGTACTTGCCCATTCGGTCGACCACATATATGCATTGCCTGTATCAAAAGCGATACTGTTATTTAGAGCTCCCCTTGGGAACCAGGAATAGACACCCGGACCGACGGTCCATACAGTTCCGTAGGGATTGGCTGTGTCCCAAGCCATATTACCTCCACTCCCCCATTTATAAGCCTCCCAGGCAACCTTTGCCGGTACCCGCCATCCGGCAGGACAGGGATCGAATACGGTTTTCGTATTAGGATCCCAGAGGTTGGTGATAGCAGCTGATCCGCCGTGCCAAGTGCCTGATTTACCACTTTGTTGTTGGAAAAAGACTGTCGGATTCTTGACAGACACGTCGAAGTTCAAAGCGTTTCCTTTATCAGCAGCCGTAATCACGCTACTAATAGCCGAGTTCTGCGTCTTGTCATAAAACGGGTCTTTCCGCCCCCACTGGTAGTAGAGGTTACGGTTCTTGTCCTCACGGTAGGTGTTCAGGGCACCCAGGTTACGGTCCATCCACTCATACGTATTATGATTGTTATCTGTCTGGGTGTGTATATATCCGTTTGTTCCCGTTCCGTCCAGTACCTTGGCGTAGGGCGTCACCCAGATATGCCAGCTCCAGAGGATCGTCGTCCCGTCGGCTGCGTATGCAGCGATCAGCGCGTTGCCGTCTACGCCTTTGGCATTAGGCACGACGCGCACTAACCCGTCGGCAAATATGACATCGATCAGGTTCTCCGCCGTCTGCCAGACCGGCCTGACATCCGCGATCCGGCTGTACTGGTTTTCGATCACCTGGTCGGCATAGACTATTTCAGTCCCGGCAACATCCGTACCCGGCGAATCGTGCGGATCGAACGTCACTTCGCTGCCCGCTTCCGGCGCAACGACAAAACAGTTGGCCGACGGGCTGACCGTCAGGTTGCGCGTCGACACATTCGCATCGAAGCTGTTGACGCCACCCACAACGGGCAGCATCTCGTAGCTGTAATTACGGCTTACATTATAATGATCATCCTTTCCGGGATAGAACTTATAGGTAACCAACTGGTCCTGCATATTGGGGGCTTCGTAGATGCCGGAAAGCTCCACATAAGTACGGAAGTCGTCACTGTAAGAGCCATCAGCCGCCGCCGTCCGCACGTTTTGCGGGATATACCAGGTGAAGCCCTCCTCGATTTTGTCGATGATGGAGGTATAGTCGGTGAAATTTTCGGACGTTTTTTCCGGATAGTCGGTCGCCTCCGTGATCCCGTCGGCATATTTCAGCACTTTCGGCACGTTCCGTAAGCGGAGGCTGATAGGGGTAAAACGGGCCTCGGTCACCTCTAACTTCTTCGTATAGTTAAAATGAATCTGTGCAACCAGCCGTTTCAGTATGACCGGATGAGTCTGCTCGTCATCCACACCTTTCACCGGCACATACCCGGCGCCGAGCATCAGCTGGTTTTCGCCGTTGTTCGTCTTCTGGTCGAAAGGGATGGTTAGAGCCTTGAAATCGCCCAATGTCCCTTTATAGTCCTGGAACATGGAACCGGCATTGGCGATAAAGACCAGATATTGGGTGTCTTTAGTCGATGCCTTCAACCCGATCAGGTAATAACCTTTAGCGCCTCCATCTACGTCCGTCTCCGGTTCGGGGTTACGCAGGTAACGGGCGGTGACGCATAAGGCATTATTTTGTTCTGTTACATCCGTTACGTTCTTATCGAGGTCGAATTGCAGGACCGTCAGATTCTGCAATGTGTTTTCGTCCGCCCCCTGATCGGAAGCGGCCTCTACCCCAAAACGGATATAGGTAAGGCCATCCGGCAAGACTTCGTCCCTTTTTTCCGGGATTCCGTCCGCCGAACAGCCGACCAACATCCCGATCTCCATCAGGAATGCTATCAGTATATATAAATTCGTCTTCATCTTATTATATCGTCATGTCTAAATCAATATCGTCATCCCACTGGTTGATCTTTATCGTATGGCTTACCGTTTGTTCGCCACTGCCCGTTGTACTGTTGTCCGTGACAGTTGTCCAGGGAGCAACGGTGATGTCGAAACGGACGTAATCCCATCCGTAGTTGACCTCAAAGTTGTAACGTTTGCCGGGGTCGAAAGCCAAACGGTTGATCTTGGCGTTCAATGTTATCGTCTCTTCCTCTCCGTCCGCAATTGTCCCGTCTTCTTGCTTTACCTTTTTTTTGACCGCTACCGTGATTACCGCTTTGAATGTACTCTCGGCCTTCGGAAAAACCACCAAAGGCGTTTTCTGCGTATTGATATAACCCGGGCCCTTGTCTACTTGCGACCCAATGGTAAAAGCATCGGTTCCGCCGATCGTCAATGTTCCGAATTTATCCGCTGCATCGGCAGCAGGTATCACGAGCTTATTGTCCGGCAGCAGGTAGTTTTCCTCCCCTTCCGCAACCTGTACCATTCTGTCGATCTCGATGCTCTGGACGGCAAACGAGGCGACCGAGTCGACCTTTTGCGGAACCACCTGCACGGTAAAACTGATCTGCGAGGCGAGATGGTCAAGGTTCGCCAGCTGGATTGCAGTAGTCGCAGCAGCCTCTACCTGCGCCCGGGTGACAGACCCCAAGGCGTCCACCCCCTGCTGTATATGCCCATGTTTGCCGTCTTTTCCAGTACCCGTCAACACCTGCCGCGGCGTCATGGCGCAAAAGTCGTAGGTGCCGACAGAGAGGTACATCGCCTCGCTATCGGTTTCATCAAGCGTCAGACTGCCGCTCGTCACCTTATAGTTCCTTGCCGCAACCAGGTTATGGCTGTTCGGATCATAGGCCGCAATTGTCAGTTCCGTCCCGTCCGCCACACCTGTCGCCCCATCCGCCCGCGTCGGCGTAACCCCTGCCAGCATAAAGCTGACCGGCCATGCCTCCCCGTCATTTTCCCCGCGTCCGGCATCCACTTTATCGCATCCCGCAAGCAGCAACAACAACGCCAACAATCCTATATAAAATTCTCCTTTCATATCCAATATTTATAACTTTCAACTTTCCCCTTTCAACTCTCCCCTCACTTCGGGTCCACCTCAATCACCTCATCCACCCCGATTCCTTCGCCCGATGTCCAGGGATTTTGAAGAAGTGAGGTGTTGAAGGTGACGGCTTTACGTGAGATTTGGGCTGCAAATTTGTATTCCGACCCGCCCTTCAACCCGCCATCCGGAGCGGTCAGCACGGCCGTGTACCGTTTATTGGCATGCGTACCGCTTGCCGTGAACTGTATGCCCGTAAAATCGAATTGCAAGGGAATCTGTGCTTTCCCGACAACCGGAAGCAGGATAAAGGAGACGGTAAATTCCGTATCGCTACCTTGCGTTTTGGAGGCCGCCTTCACCTGTCCGTTAGCCTTGTCGAGGGGCGTACCGCCTGTAACGTCTGCCTCAGCCCCCCAGTAGATCATGTCGTTATGAGTACCGGCATCCCATGTCTTCGACAAGTCGATATAACTTCCCGTGCTGTCGATCGGAGCGATGGAGGCCGTCAGGCCGGTAGCGGAGACGTAGCCGTCTGTGCCGGCCGGTTTCACCGTCAGCACGACACGGGTGGCGATATGGCGAAAGGTCAAAGGGATAGGACTGCCCGCAGAGCCTTCCACTTTATGCGAATCGCTTACTGCCATCAGGTAATCCACCCCGTTTTGCAGGGTGACAGTCCGGTTACCGGTTTCCATGGCAGGCGCCAGGAGACTGGCGTCGTTGCTCGACAGGGCGTAAAAATTATACCCTTCCCCAACCGGCAGTTTCATTTCACCGCTAAGCGGGACGAGGTTGCACGTATTGTTTTCCAGATGGAACGTGTACGAGTTCGAATAGGCATATTTTTCCGCCTCCGTAGGGGTCTTTCCCTGCCAGGCATATACGGCGACATGTCCGTTTGCGGTTAAGCCGTCCGTACCGGAGTCCGCCTTGGTCTGCCCGTCAACCGCTTGCGAGGCGGTGAAACGGACGGCGGCGTACCCCTCTTCTACGACAGGCAATCTGTCATCCGACCCGCTACAAGCTGTCAGCAGGCTGGCGAGGCACAGGATATTCAATATGCTGTTTTTCATATTCATTGAAATAACTTTAAGGGGTTGTTGAATCACCCGTTGGAGTCGTATCGGTTATATTTCCCACTTCACCACCGGTTCCGGTGTTCCACGGGACTACCGTCACGGTCGAGAACTTGATTTCCGTCCCGGAAAGAGTCAGCGTGTACTGGTTGCTCGTCCCCGCCAGCCAACCGGCGGAGGCATCGAGTTCACCGGTATAGGTATGGGTAAGAGGTTGGGCTTCGGAGCCACCGACAACCAAATTACCGATCTCTATTTTAATTCCCATTTTTTGGTTTGTCGCTTTGGCAAGCGGCAACAGATGGCAGGTGGCAACCTGGTTGGCAGGGGTCGTACTGCCGTTCGCAACTGTGCCGGAGGTGACAACCGACATCTGTTTAAAATCGGCCGTGTCGGCACTCCCCGGAGAACCTGACAAATAGTTTCCAAAACGTATTTCTCCGTTGAATAAGTGCATCTTGGCATTCTCTTCTGTGGTTGGCCGGATGGTTACCCTCGCAAGGTTAAAATTTTGGGCGGCATCATTACTTCCGGCATGGGCGCCATCTCCGAAGATGATCGTCAGTTGCACCTGCGTACCTGCGTGTCTGAACGTCAGGGGAATTTCCGCTTTTTCCGTACCGAACGCGATCTTTTGCTCCGGCACGGCAGCGTACAGGTAATCGATTCCGTTTTTAGCGTCAATTGTCGTATCGTCATCAGTCGGAACTCCATCCGAGGCCTTGTCCGTAGGAAAATCCGGGACAGCAGTTCCCGCACTATTGGTCGACACGGCATAGAAGTTGAAGGTTCCCGAGGGAAGGATCATTTCGGAACCAGTACCTGATACCGGTGCGGTTGGGGACAAACTCTGGGTGCCGCCGTCAGCGGCTGTGGCTACCGTATAGTCGTTTGTCGCGGTGGCCTTGGTCTCCCCCGCCTTTTTCCGGTAGGCATAGATACGCACCTTGGCATCAGCGGTGAGCTTATCCGTACCGACAACCACCCCTTCCGTACGGGTGGGGATGGCGGAACTGAAGAAATGGACTTCGACCGGACCTTCCGGTACCGGCTCGTCCAGCAGCTTCTCCCCCGTGCATCCGCAGCTCAGGCCGATGACGGCTATTAATATCTGTATGATTCCTGTCTGATGTTTCATCTTGTTCCCTCTTATAGTCTATTTCATTTTCCTAATAATCTTCTTCTATGCTACTATCCGGCAATTCCCCCGGTTTTATATCCCAGGAGGTGACGCCCAACCGTATAAACCCGATCTCGTTTCCGGTGATGTTGACCGTGTAGTTATACTGCTTCCCGGAGACGAATCCGCCCTCCGGAGTGATGATATCTGCCGTGTAGAGCTTATCGGTTTGCGGAGCCAGCCCGTTGAAGGTGATCGACGGGAAGACGATGCGGACCGGCAGTTTCTGACCCGCTGTCATCGGCAGCAGGATGCAACCGGAGGTAAAGCCGTTTGTTATGTCGCCTGCGCTTTTTAGAGTAGTGTCGGCTGTTGCAACCGCATATTGTCCGATAACAGGTGTAGCCCCCAATATGATCTTCGAGCCTGCCGGGTTGGTCAGCCGCAGGGTAACGGCTGGCGCTTCAGCGGCAGTGATCTTATCGTCGCCGCCTGTGCCCGTCACCGTGATCTGTATGCGGCTGGCAAGACGGGTAAATGTCAGGGGTACGTTTTGTTTCTCTTCCGGCTTTGACTCTATTTTTTGCGTCACGGCACAATAGAGATAGTCGGTGTTGTTTTTAAGTTCATTTGTTTCCGCAGATGTCTCACTTGTCAGTGCAGGCGGAACCGTGTCCCCGGCGGCATTGACCGAAAGGGCATAGAACGTGTAGGTTCCGGCTGCCAAGAGCATCTCTTCTCCACCCCCTTTTACCGTCAGGCTCCCGTCCCCTCCTGCGAGATAATCCCGGCAGTCCTGCGGCGTGGCACCGACACTACCGGCTTCCGCCTGTTTATAGGCCCGGATCGTGACGTTTACATTCTTCCGGAGTGTCTGTGTCGTGGCCGTTTCCCCCGGTGTTTCCGGTGTACCTTCATCCCCTGCCTTTGTCTCGACTAAGTCGATCCTGCCGCTAAACGACACGGCGATCTTTTCCTCCGGCAGAACAGGAGGAATCTCTTCTTTCAGAATCTCCTCCCCGGGGGAACAGGAGAACAAAAGAAGAAGGGCCAATAGCGGGCCGGCGATTATGGATGGATGTTGTTGCACGGTTTTAATTGTTATCCGGTTCTATCGGGGTTAAATTTCCATCCTCGAGTGTACCGGTTCCCCATGCCGCTACCGTTGCACCCGTAAAGGTGATACCGTTGGCTTTCAGGGTGGCCGTGTAGGTATATTGATTACCTCCGACAAAACCACCCGTCGGATATTTCAGATTTGTCTCATAGGTTCGTTCTATGGCCGTGGATTCTCCTGTGTTCTTTACCTTTATTTTCAAGGTTACTTTGGGAACAGGGCTACCATTATCAACTAATGGAAGCATGATACAAGAAACAGAGGCTTTTACTCCACTTGTCTTGTCTATTGCAGTTGTCATATCGGCAATTAAAGAAGTAGAAAGACTCGTTGCAGACGTTATTGTTCCATCCGATAGCGCCATCTTACATGTAGAACCCGGATCCGGAAGCGTCATTTTTGCGGGAGCGTCTGTCGCCCAACTATCTATCTCAATCCCATCTCCCCCGACTATATTAATAATAATACTTACGGCCTTTCTTACAAATTCCAACTCGACGTTTTGTGCTTCAGCTGTACCTTTTATTGTCTGCTGCTTTTTCACATGAAGATAATTAACTCCGTTACTCAAGACATTGGAGGTAACACCTGCTGAAAAACCTGAAAAGGAATTGGATTTATCTTCAGAAACAGCATAAAAGTCATAGTCGCCTTTTGCCAGATAGATAGTATTTTCACCAAGAGTCAGAGTACCATCATCTCCTACTGTATATTCTTGACTTTTGAGAGTTGTCGCACTTGTGACATCATCATTTTTTTTATAAACATAGACTGTTACCTTTGCATCTTTAGTCAAATAGGTGGAGGTAGCCTTCGTTTGTGTTAAGTCAATCCCGCAACTAAATGTGACAGGATATAAAGTATTATCGTCGCTTGTGCCCGGTATCTCGGTCGCTTCCTTGGTGCAGCTTGCGGCGCTAAGGAGAAGAGCCGCAGTTAGTAAAATGTGATTTGTTTTCATGTTCGTTGTTGTTTTATTGATTGCTGTTAATAATTTATTTATTTGAGGGTATAAAATCCAAGTCGCCGCCGGAGACGTCCGTCCAGCCGGTAACGGTCGCTGTGATCGTGATCGACGGCTTTTCGCCCGATGGATCGTCAGGATCAACAGGGTCGTCCGGGACAACAGGGGGCTTGACCGGGGGAACCGGGATATCCGGATAGTCCGGGTCGTCAGGATCATCTGGAACTGGCGGGTCCGGGTCGTCCGGATTATCCGGATTGATCGGAAGGTCGGGCGAGCCGACGATAATGTCGATATTATAGGCGACATTCCCTTCCGAGCCGTCTCCGCTAAAATGAACGGCAAGGCCGGTGTACACCAAATCATGCTCCGGGTTACCGTCTTTCGACAGGATGAGGTCTACCGTCAGCTCCGTACGGGGCTGCACCAACAGGTTGCCATTAAATGCACTGGACGCAGAAATCTCCATACCGCCTTCCGCTCCGGCTTCATAGAGCACCAGTTTCGGAGCATCCGCGCCGAACAGCAACTCACCGCTCGCCAGGTCGAGACGCGCCGCTTCCGAAGAGCCGTTAAGGCCGAGGGATTTCAGGTAGTAAGTCTCCGGGCGGTCTTCCGACAGATAGACCTTTATTTTTAGTAATGCCAATTGATGGCGGAACAAGAACGGCTCTGCTTGCTCCTCGAAAGGTTCTACAAGCGAACCGGACTGCGCTTTCGCCGTTATGACATCGGTCTGCCCATCCAGATAAAAGTCCACAAAACCGTCCGTCGCGGGAGCTTGCGGATAGTAACCGGTCAGATGTAACGCCGAACTGTCTGCCGGATAATAACGTTCCGGCACAAAACGGATTTCATGCCCGGTAGCGACAGCCTCCCATATCTCATCGTATTGCGCCGGACTATTCCCTTTGGCAATATAGAGGGCGGTACTGTCGAAACTTTCTATTATCGAACGGCTCATAAGTTGGGTATGCAGGCGGATAGGGACTGCGGCCACCGGTGGATCGGGATCAGGGCCAGGCGGCGTGGGAAGACCCGGCGGTACAGGGTCGTCCGATTTGCAGCAGCTTAAAACAGAAAAGCTACCGATCGCCATTACATATAATAATATATCCCTAATTTTCGTCATATTCGTTTTTCTACTTTACCCCTTTGATTTTCATGTTTCATGCACCTTATTTATGAAATAAGGATATGGCTTTGTTCTTATTTATGAAATAAGAGAAAAAGAGAGAACTAAGAGGTTTTCTTGCCTATAGCTAACAGCCTCCAATTGTCAGAATAGCTCATTTAAGAGTAGAAAAAGAGAAGACTCAAGATAGAAAGATTGAGTTGATTTTGTTAAAACTCATTAAGGACATGGCTATTCTAAGCCTCCCATGTACCTATACCTCGGTTTTCGGAAAAAGAAAGCCACAAATTCGACTTTTTTAGTATTATTCCAATCGAATAGTATGTTTTTTCATCAAATTACACGAATCTATTTGGTTTTCATTGTTTTTATTGTAATCTTTGCAGAAGATTTATTCTAAAAACGAAAATAAACAGACATAAAACGCTGTAATATAGCACAAAACGACTTGATTTACCTTATTTCATAAATAAGGTTTCCTCCATTTTCCTACCAGTTTTTCGACCCTGTGTGATACTTTTTCATTCGCTTTAATGATCTCTTCCGGGGCAAGACGCGCCAGGTAATTACGGGTCATTTTCTCCGTCGTATGTCCCAATGCCTGACTGATCACACTGATCTCGACGTGGCATCTATAGGCTTCCGAGGCCCAGGTATGCCGGAACACGTAGCTGGTTAGCGGCACGGCAAGTCCCAACAGGCGGCCGATCTCTTTCAGATGCCGGTTATGAAGGGCCAAAGCGGCTTTGTAGGTCTCATGGCGGGCATCCGCAGGCAAGACCGGGAAAAGATACACCGAATCCGGACGGGCATACCGTTCGATCAGTTGACGCATCCCCGTATTGATACCGATCTGGATCAGCACCCCCGTTTTCCGCCGCCGGTAAACGAGCAGCCGCCCTCCATCCTGGATATTCTCGCGTGTGAGGTGCACTAAGTCCGTAAACGGCATCCCGCAGGCCATAAAGCTGAACAGCGCCAGATCAACCGCCCCGGCCAGCTCCGGCTTTCCCCGCAGGTTCAGCCCGGCAATCCTCTCGACCACCTCGACCGGCACAGCCCGTTTTTTCGTCTCCTCCCGTTTCAGCCGCAACCCCGCAAAAGGATTCTCCTTCCAGCGGCCCCCCGCCTCCCGGCAGGCAGCGTTATACATCGCCCTGAGGCTACTCATATAACTGTTCACCGTATTCACCCGCAGCCCTTCCTTCCGAAGCGCCGCCCTGAACCCCGCAACCCTTGCCGCCGTCACCTCCTGCAACAGCAGCCTCTCCTTCATACAATACCGTCCAAACCGGTTCCGCACCGCCCTGTACAAGTCCGCCGTACTCTCAGCACCCGCCTCCCGCTTGCGCCTTTCCAGCAATCGCATACTTTCACTAAAATCACTTTTTCGCATAATCCTTTATCTATCTGATTAAAAATGATAAAGGTACAACAGATAAGAGAGGGAAAATTAGTTAAAAAATCGTGATTGATTGAGGATTTGCAGTTGTTGTTATTGTTGTTGTTTGTTTGTTAACTTTGCACTATTATATCGTTATGATAACTCAGAAGATGAAAATGATGTTATCTTGTATTCTTTTCTGATGAGTGTTTTCTCAATTCAAATTCAAGCAATTTGATGCGCTCTTGCAGTTGTTCCACTGTAGGCAATTGCTTTTTCATTTCTTCTATCTGGACATCCGAATAAGTAGATACCCCTATGGGGGTGTTTACACCGCGAAAAGCATACTGTACTTCTGTGGTATTCATATCACTACAAATAAGAAGGCCAATGGTAGGATTGTCGCTGTCATTTTTCAGTAGGTCATCCACAGCACTGACGTAGAAATTTATCTTACCTGCAAATTCAGGTTGGAAAGCAACGGTTTTCAACTCAATAACTACATAACAATGCAGGTGAATGTGGTAGAACAACAAATCTATACGACGCGAGTGCCCGGCAATGACCAATTCTTTTTGTCTGCCGACAAAGGCAAAGCCTGTACCTAATTCTAAGAGGAAACGTGTCATCTGTTCACAAAGTGCGTCTTCCAACTGCTCCTCCTTATATCCTTCTGGCAAAGAAATAAATCCAAAGTCGTAATTTTCCTTTGTCATTTCCTGTGCAAGACCGGCCTGCAGAATCGGTAAGAACTCTGAAAAATTGGTCATTGATCCTCCCTGCTTATGATATAGGTGGCTTTCATATAGCGTTGTAACACGGTACGGCTCCAACCTTGGTCTATTGTCCGACACAAGTAAAATGCAGCCTCTTCTATGGATTTACATCTCTTTATGATTTCCACATGATGTCCCCAAGGTACATAGGCAAACAATTCGGGAAACGGAACACCCTCTACCACATTTGCTTCATGAATGACATTACCCAATTGGTTAAGCCTTTCATTTGACTGATTGTCAATATTTAGCAATTCTTGAACGGGCTGTTCAAGTTTCTCGGCGTAGAAGAGATACCAACGCTTCATAGCCCATAGATTATCCGCCCCAAACCCTTTCTCGCCAGGGTATCTGCTTTGCAAGTCAAGGCTCAGTTGCTCCACTACACCCGCTCCCCATTTTTCCTCAGCCTTACGCATCACGAGATCACGACCGGTCTGCCAATTCCATAACAGTTTTTCCCCGTTAACCTTTACCACAGCCCGGGTCCGTGCCCTTTCGTAACGACTTCCCAATTCATCAACCCAATGTATATATTCCTTATCCAAAATCACATCGTGACTTTGGGTAATATATGTCTGTTCTTGATTGGATTTATTCTTATTCATCATCAAAACCTCCTGCAAATTATCGTGTTAGAATCTCGTTCAACAATCCGTCCGTATCTTGCTCAATACTTCGGATATCAACTTCTATGTCTTTATGTAAAATTACAAAGATATGTATTGCCTTCAACAATCCGAAATTTTTTACGGCAATTGCTTAATCAAAAGTCTGATCATTCAAAATACATCTAAATTAAGATGCGCCATTGTCGAAATTACGTTTTTTTACAATAACCCCCATTTTTCTATTTCACCACAAAAAAGGCACTGTTCCAGTTTGACATTTAGCTGCCGGAACAACGCTTTTTATGACATACGGGCAAACGGGTTGCGCAGCTCGTTTTAATAGCAGGACAATTGTCAAGCCATAATATATTCCTGCTGACATTCCGATAAAGCTTAACTCTCGGAGAGTCGAATATTTGAAACAACAAAGGGGAGGATATGGAAATATGGGAAGGAGCAGAAGATGATTTCGGAAGGAGCCGGCACCTCATTTCCATGAAGCCGGACTTCATCGCGCTGACCCGGAACTTCGTTGCTCTGAAGTCTGACTTCATGGGTGACGAAGGTAAACTTCAGAGCGATGAACCGATACTTTAGGGGAATTTTCTGCGCACCTCGCGGCAATAGACTGGAAACTGACCTGTTTTTCACATCGGGCGCAAGCTTCGGTAAGGAACTTCACGGATGCCCCGCGAAGGGATTTCAAGACGTTTTTTACAATAAGCCCCCATTATTTTAATTACTTGTCATGCGCTTGATAATGCTGTATGCATTGATGATCCCCAGCTCGCCGGCTTTACTCAGGTCGGCGATACCGCGATTGGCATCTCCCTGTGACAAACGTGCCAGGCCACGGTTGAAATAGGCTTCTGCAAATTCCGGATCACGTTGGATTGCCTCGCTGTAATCCTGGATGGCAGCCCGGAAGTCACGCTGTGCGCAACGCAGGTTTCCACGGTTGAAATAGGCATACACGAAACCGGGATTCAGTTTGATTACCATATCGTAATCCCTGGTAATCATTTCGTGTTCATAGGCGCGTTTATTATCTTTCAGCGAGATTGAAGACGGGTCGTTCGTAGACGGGGTACGGGTTGTCGTCGAGCTCTTACCCATATTCAGATTCATGCTCATGGTCGAAAAATCATCCTGTGAACTTGCAGCCTGGGACAGGTTGTAATCGAGCTGCTTATAACGGACAACCGCCCGGTTGAAATAAGCCATGGCAAAGTCCGGATCCTGTTCGATCACCTTTGTATAGTCTTTCAGCGCTTCGGAAAAGTCCTGTACAAGCGTAAAGTCTAATGCACGGCCGAAATAGGCATCCACATCGTTCGGATTCTTGGCAATCTTGGCCGAGAAATTATCGATAGAAGCAAAATGCACGGCTATCTGATCTTCCGTCAAGGCTGCCTCTTCATTCGTGATACGCAGTTTACGATCCAAAACCATACGGGCATTGTAAGCCTCTATCATCTTATCATAGTAAACCAGATTCTTTACCTGGTCTATCTTTTCGTAATAGGTCAGGACAAACATCGGTTCCAGGTCTACCCGTACGTTGCGGTCTTGTACGCGTCCGCGAATTTCGCTATGATATTTCGTTTTGCGTTCCTCCTCCTTATCATAAACGACGAGACGGTTAAACTTGTCGATATTCTTATCCGATTGTTCGCGCGTATTCTCATCTTTACTGTCAGGCGCCGGATCAGCCGTTTTATTACCGGTATTTTTATTGCCGTTGGAAGCAACTGCATTTCCTCCTGCATTATTTTCATTTTTCTTCTGCTGCTCCAGGTTGTAGGCAGTCCAATAATCGCGATCGGCGCCGGCCTCGTCATGCATTTTCCGTTTCACTTCCGAACGGCTCATATAGCCGGCTATGAAGTTCGGGTATTGTTGCAAAACGACATCGAAATCCTTCACGGAGCCAGAATAGTCGCCCGTTTCATAACGGAGCAATGCCCGGTTATAATAAGCCATATAGTTATCCGGTTCCATCTGGATCACCACGTCGAAATCCTCGATAGCCCGGTTATTGTCTCCGATCTGGGCACGAAGCAATCCACGGTTGAACCGTGCAATCAGGTTATGGCTGTCGATGCTGACCACCTGGTCATAATCAGCCATTGCGCCACGCAGGTCTTTCAGTTGGTAACGGACCAGACCTCTGTTAATATAGTAACCGCTCTCACGGGTATTCAGGCGGATTGCCTCATTCAGGTCGGCAAGCGCGTCTTTCAGGTTATTCATCTGATAGAGCAGGATGGCACGATTGCCATAGGCGGGAGCATAGTAAGGGTCCATCTGGATCGCCTTGTCATAGTCGGCAAGCGCCTTTGCCGTATCGCCTTCCTCGGTGTACATGGCTCCGCGCGTCAGGTAGTTCATTGAATATTTAGGATGGGCAGCCATCAGCTCTTCAAAGGTTTTCTCAGCCGCCTTATAATCCTTCTTCTGGATATTGGCTACAGCCATATTGACCAGCATCTGGCGGTCTTCCGCCTTAAATTCCAGCCCTTTCTTGTAATCTTCTATCGCTTCGTCAAACTTCTCCTGGCTCTGGCGGGCAATGCCACGCGCATAATAGGCTTGTACCAGGAAGGGGTTTCGCTCGAGGCAAAGCGTACAGTCTTCCTCGGCTCCTTTGTAGTCGTCCAGGTTGATTTTCGCCACGGCGCGATAGAAATAGGGTTCTGCCAACCAGGGTTTCGACTTGATTACCTGATTGAAATATTGTATGGAAAGAACGTAGTCTTCAAAATACAACGCATTACGTCCGACAGTCAGCACACGATCTGTATTGATTTGTGCAAACATGACTAATGAACATAACTGAAATATAAGTAAGAGAATTGCTTTCTTCATCTATATTAATATTCAACATTGATCGCAGGCAAAAGTAAGTAAATAATCTTAGCCTTTAAAACCTATACATAAAAAAAGCTTTCACAGACTGCAAAACAGTGTGAAAGCTTTCTATTATTTATAAAGCAATTTAATTACTTCGGCTCGATCTTCACCATCAAATGGTCTTTTGGGATCTTATCACCTTCCTGTACACCCAATTCAATAATCGTACCGGATATCGGAGCGACTACGCGGTTGTACATCTTCATCGCCTGGTGGATCAAAAGCAACTGGCCGGCTTCGACCTCCTGCCCTTGCTGAACTTCCAGTTTGACGATCGTCCCGGGAAGATGAGAAATCACATCACCGATAAAGGGCTTGTGCCACATTTTACGGTTTTTATATTTTGTAGTCAGCGTCGTCTTATACTTACGGGCCGTTACTACAAAATCTACATATTCGTTATCTTTCTCTTTCTTTTCCATATTCAAAAGTTTTAACAGAGTCAATTAGAACGGAGGCAATCCGTGCTTCTTAGCCGGTCTGTATTCCTCTTTTAATATAGAAAGTTTAAGTGCATGGAGCAACAGCGAGCGTGTTTCTTTCGGCTCGATAACCGAATCGACAAAGCCTTTGGATGCTGCCACATACGGATTAGCGAACTTCTCGATATATTCTTTTACCTTTTCCTGGCGCATTGCGTTCTGGTCTTCTGCTTCCATGATCTCCTTACGGAAGATAATGTTGGCAGCACCTTCCGGTCCCATAACAGCGATTTCGGCACTCGGCCATGCGAACATGAAGTCTGCACCCAGATGGCGGGAGTTCATAGCGATGTAACCGCCACCGTAAGCCTTACGCAGGATAACCGTGATCTTGGGAACAGTCGCTTCGGAATAAGCATACAACACCTTCGCACCGTGACGGATCACGCCGGCATGCTCCTGGTCTACGCCCGGCAGGTAACCCGGCATATCTTCCAGCGTAATAATAGGAATATTGAAAGAGTCGCAGAAGCGGATAAAACGTGCAGCCTTATCAGCGCTGTCACAATCCAACACACCGGCCAAAACCATCGGCTGGTTGGCTACGAAACCGACTGTCTCGCCTGCCATACGACCGAAACCGATCACAATGTTGGCAGCCCACAGCTCCTGAACTTCCAGGAAGTCGGAATCATCCACGATACATTTAATTACGTCGCGTACGTCATACGGCTGTTTCGGATCTGCCGGAACCACCTCTTCGATGTTCAACATCGCTGTCGGTTCTTTCGGCTCGATCGCCTTAGCCTGCTGTTGGTTATTCCAAGGGATGAAGCTGACCAGACGTTTAACCTGTTCAAAACATTCCTGCTCGCTCTGTGCATAGAAATGAGCGTTACCGGTTGTTTCGGCATGTACACGCGCACCGCCCAGGTCTTCCATTGAGATGTCTTCGCCCAACACGGTCTTGATTACATTCGGACCGGTGATGAACATTTTGGAGATATTTTCAACTACAAACACGAAGTCTGTCAATGCAGGCGAGTAAACAGCACCACCGGCACACGGTCCGAGAATCAGAGAAATCTGCGGAATCACACCGGAAGCAATTGTATTGCGATAGAAGATTTCACCATAACCGGCCAATGCACCGACACCTTCCTGGATACGTGCACCCCCCGAGTCGTTAATACCAATAATCGGACATTTCATCTTCAGGGCATGATCCATAATCTTTGTAATCTTACGGGCATGCTGCAAACCCAGCGAACCACCGGCAACCGTAAAGTCCTGTGCATAGATACAAACCGGAGCACCGAAAATCGTACCTGTACCTGTAACAACACCATCACCTGGTAAATCCTTCTTTTCCATACCGAAATCACGGCCATCGTGTTTCACGAAAAGGTCATATTCGTGGAAAGAATTTTTGTCCAACAAGGATAGGATACGATCACGGGCAGTCAATTTGCCCATTGCAATCTGCTTTTCGATAGCAGCCTCGCCTCCACCCATCTCAACGACGGCTTTCTTCTCCCTGAGGGCCTGAATGTTTTTACTTAAATCTGTCATAACTTATTAGTTAATAGAATTCTTATTATTTGCCAACCGCCTTTGCTTTATAAGAGCAACGGGCTGTTCCTTTAATAATACTGTTTAATTTGCTTTTATTCAATTGCCGGCGGATTCCGGAAATATTGTCGATGAAGACATGGCCTTCCAGGTGCTCACATTCATGCTGCACCACACGGGCGGCAAAGCCTTCCACTACTTCATCGTGTTCTTTTAGGTCTTCGTCCAGATATTTCACACGCACTTTTGCCGAACGGGAGACTTTCTCGTGTACACCCGGCAAACTCAGACAGCCTTCTTCCAGTGAGATTTCCTCTTCACTGCGCTCTATAAAAACGGGATTAATCATGGCGCGCTTGAAACCTTTGCATTCCGGACAATCATCCCCCATCACATCGGCGTCGATCACCAAAAGACGCAATGACAAGCCTACCTGGGGAGCAGCCAGGCCCACACCGTCGGCGTTGTACATGGTTTCAAACATATTGGCTACCAATTGTTTCAGATCCGGATAGTCCATCGGAACATCTTCAGCCTCTTTTCTCAACACAGGCTGTCCATATAAATATACTGGTAAAATCATAAACTATAACTGATATTTTTTATTTTCCAAATATGACTGCAGGATGATAACAGCACTGATTTCGTCCACCAATCCCTTATCCTGCCTTTTCTTTTTCTTTAATCCGCCGTCTAACATTGCCTTATGTGCTAAAACGGATGTAAACCGTTCATCGTAATATTCTACCGGAATATCGGGGATTACTCGTTTCAGATGTGTAACAAACGCCTCCACATATTTCATATTCTCGGATGGTTCGTTATTCATCTGTTTCGGAAGCCCGACAACAAACCGTTCCACTTGTTCATGCGAAACATAATCGGTAAGAAACTTTGCAAGTTCACCGCTTGGTACGGTTGTCAGTCCGTTTGCAATCATCTGCAACGTATCTGTAACTGCCAGTCCGGTACGCTTCCGGCCATAATCTATTGCTACAATCCTTCCCATCGGGCACAAAGATAGCATAAATTCGGCTTTTTATTACACATATATGTAAAAAGTGTGCAATTTAATACTTAGTAGGCATTCTTTTCGCCCTTGAACATATTGAGGACTGTCACCACTATAATCTTAAGATCCAGGAAGAAAGACCAGTTTTCAATATACCAGACATCACGCTTGACGCGGCCTTCCATTTGTTCTAAATTTTTCGTTTCACCTCTGTAGCCGGTCACCTGCGCCCAACCGGTCACGCCCGGCTTTACCAGATGGCGCACCATGTATTTATCGATCAGTGCCGAATATTGCTCGGTATGTTTCAGCATATGGGGACGTGGGCCTACAACCGACATTTCCCCCCGCAATACATTGATAAACTGGGGAAATTCATCCAGATTCGTCCGGCGAAGAAAATCGCCCACCCGTGTTTTGCGCGGATCATCTTTTACCGCCTGGAGAGAGTCGGCCTGGGGATTTACCCTCATGGTACGGAATTTATAGCATTTGAAATCCTGCCCGTACAAGCCTGTTCTCTTCTGCTTGAACAAAACCGGACCCGGAGAACTCATCTTAATCAAAATACCGATCACGATATACAAGATCGGATAAATCGTAATTAAGACAAGCAACGAGAATACAATATCGAATGTCCGTTTCAATGCCCGGTTATAGGCTGCCTGCAAAGGCTCGCGGCGAACCGTCAGCAAAGGAATCGATTCCAGCACCTCCATCACCAGACTCTTTTTCAGGTTTCGATAGAATTCCGGCACTATATAGAAACGGATCATATGTTTCTCCGCAAAGTTCAGCAAGCGTACGATCTTGGCATCATTCGTGCCCGGCAAAGTACAATAGATTTCATCCACTTCATTTTCCAGGACAAAGCTTTCCACTTCGTTCGTCATTCCCAGATAATTAGGCAACACTGATTTCAAAGACAAATTATCATCAAAGAAACCCAGGATATTGAAGCCATATGACAGGTCGTCCTTCATGACCCTATAAAGTTCCATACCGTTCTTTCCGGCTCCGACAATGACAATTTTCTTAAAATTGTATCCTTTACGGCGATACATCTTCAAGGTTACGCGTACAATTACGCGCCACAAAGAAAATATAACGACGGTGACCGCATAATAAACCAACAGAAAAGTAGCCAGTACATCGCCGATATTCAGAAAAATCAGGCAAGTAGCAAACAGGAATATCAGGATTGTAACCAACAGGAATGCCCTTTGCACAATTTTGTCGATGAAAACGACAGCCATATGTAACTGCAAAGGGACAAAATAAAGGGAAAAGAAGTAACAGAAATTCAACAAGAGCACCACCTCGCGCAAGCTTCCGGTGATAACAGATGTATATAAATTACCCAATCCATAGTAGACAATAAAGAAAAGAACATTCAGAACGATTAAATCCCCAACGCCTATCAACCATTGAATAAGGTAACCATGTTTTTTATTTAACTCCATAACAACGCTCTAAAATCATGCAAAAATAAGCATTATTTCCGAGCAAAAAAAAGGCCGCACACGATAATGTGCAGCCTTTTCGGATATAATTCAAAATTAATTAATCATTTGCAGACATAATAACCACACGGTTCCAGTTGTTTTCGCTGTACGGCTGAACATCAGAACCCTTCCATTCGATTGTAATCTGGTTAGAAGAGATACCGTATTTTTCGATCAGCTCTTTCGCAACGGCTCTTGCACGTTTTTCAGAAAGCTGCAAGTTATAAGAACCAGTACCTGTTTTCTTATCAGCATAACCGATAACCTTGATAGGCACATTGTTGTCTTTCATAAACTGTGCAGTATTGAAGATGCTAACCTGCTGGTTCTTGTCGATCTTAGCGCTATTCAGGCGGAAGTACACTACATTGTCTACATAGTTGTTAACAACGTTAGTTACAACTTCTTCACATTCAGGACAAGAAACCGGACGTTTGCTCAACTCGTCGTTTTCAGCACGCAATTTGTTGATCTGGCCGTTCAGGTCGTTCAACAGAGCGTAATCCATCGGTTCCATTACTTCGAAATCAGTTTTACCCAGTTTGAAAGTCAAACCTGCACTCAACTGTCCGATACCGTCAGTCAGGTGATACATGGAAACACGGTTGAATTCTTCGTTCAGCAAAGAACCCTGAACTTCAACATTCAAATCAACACGTTTGCTCAAACGGAATGCAGTCAGGATACCGAAGTTAACCGTCGGAGATTCAGTTCTGGAAATGCCTCTGTTATCATCAGAGTTTTTGAAACGCTGTGCATAACCAAGACCGACCCAAGGAATCAAACGGAATACTTTCTTTTCGTTATAAGGAGCCCAGAAATTTGTTACATCCCACAACAAATCAGCATGAGCAGCTGCATATTTATTGTGCTGCATAAATGTAGCACCTGTATTTTCAAAACCGTGCAATACACCACCATTCAATTGGAGACGCAATGCCAAATACGGATTGAACCATTTACCAACAGAGAACTGAGGTGCAAAATTCAAACGATTCTTGAAATCGGCTTCATTATTCTGGTCACCAAATAACACGCTTGCACCGCCTGCAATAGAAATAAACCAGTTGTCGCCGGCTTTGTTCTTCTTGAAGTTCGTTTTATAGCCTGCTTCATTACTAAATCCAACCTGCGGTTTGAATTCCTGTGCAGAAACAGAAAATACAAAACCACACAACAACGCCAATAGTAATACTTTCGTTTTCATATTTATCAACATTTTAATTAAACAATCAATTACCTATAAATCTTGCTCAAATATAGTGCAAAACTAATTCTTTTTCTTAAATATAACAAATAAAACATATAAAAGTTCCATCCTACTCGAAATAATTCAAGATTTTATAACCACCTTCTTTCAGATAAGATTCTTTCTTCATTAATTTAATATCGCTCTGCATCATATCTTTAACTAAAGCAGACAAATCATACTTCGGCTCCCATCCCAAACGTGTTCGTGCCTTAGTTGCATCTCCGATCAACAAGTCAACCTCTGTCGGACGAAAATATTGGGGGTCTACACCTACAACTTCGGCTCCAATCCGTTTCCTGAAATTATCAAGATAAGATTCACCTACTTTCTCAATAAACACTTTTTCGTCAATATAGTTTAATAAAGCGACCTCATTAACATCATTTCCTTTGAAAATTATGTCGACACCGATTTCAGCGAAGGCCATTTTCAGAAAATCGCGGATAGTAGTCGTTATACCCGTTGCTATTACATAGTCCGAAGGCTCGTCCTGTTGCAGGATGGCATGCATGGCACGGACATAGTCTTTCGCGTGTCCCCAGTCACGCTTGGACGAGAGATTTCCCATATAAACTTTCTGCTGCATTCCCAAAGCAATGCGGGAAACAGCCCGGGTTACCTTACGGGTCACAAACGTTTCGCCTCTCAAAGGTGATTCATGGTTGAACAGGATTCCGTTTGACGCATGCATCTTGTAAGCCTCACGATAGTTCACCGTTATCCAGTAACCGTATAATTTAGCAACGGCATACGGGCTCCTCGGATAAAAAGGAGTCGTTTCTTTCTGCGGAACTTCCTGTACCAGGCCATAAAGTTCGGAAGTTGAAGCCTGATAAATGCGCGTCTTAGGAATCAAATTCAGCAGACGCACAGCTTCAAGAATGCGCAAAACACCCAGGCCGTCGGCATTAGCCGTATATTCGGGAGTATCGAAACTCACTTTCACATGACTCATTGCTGCCAGATTATAAATTTCATCCGGTTGCGTCTCTCCGATGATACGGGTCAGGTTCAAACTGTCGGTCAGGTCACCATAATGTAAAATCAGATTACGGTTCTCCACATGCGGATCCTGATAAAGATGATCGATACGATCCGTATTAAACATGGATGAACGGCGCTTGATACCATGTACCGTATAGCCTTTCTTTACCAAATACTCAGCTAAATAGGCACCATCCTGCCCTGTTATTCCCGTTATTAAAGCAACTTTGCCCATCTTATCTTTATTTTCAATTTTTAATTCTCAATTTTCAACGTACCAATTATAAAGACGTTCGACGCCTTCATCGATCTCTATCGTATGATGCCAACCCAAAGCATGCAGCTTCGTGACATCCGTCAGTTTGCGCATCGTCCCGTCCGGTTTGGCCGCATTAAACACGATATCACCGGAGAAACCGACCTTTTCACGAATCAGGAAAGCGACTTCACGAATAGACAGTTCCTTTCCCGTACCTATATTAATATGCGTATTCCGGATATCTCCGGAAACAGGACGGACATCGGCAAAGTCGACTTTCTCCATCACATAGACGGAAGCATCCGCCATTTCTTCGCTCCAAAGAAATTCACGGAGCGGCTTACCCGTCCCCCACAGTTCCACCTTTCCGGGATAAATACCGTATTTGGCAAGAACGTCCAGCATCTCCTGTTCAGTCGCACATCCCGATACATTTTCCACCGGACGCGCATCCAAATCCTTTCGGATGACAGTCCAATTATTTTCGGACAGGCATTTCCCCAGATGTATTTTACGGATCATGGCAGGAAGCACATGCGAAGTTTCCAGATTGAAATTATCATTCGGACCATACAGGTTCGTGGGCATCACCGCAATATAGTTTGTCCCGTATTGCAGGTTATAGCTTTCACACATCTTGATTCCGGCAATCTTGGCAATCGCATACGGCTCATTCGTATATTCGAGCGGCGAAGTCAGCAAACAATCTTCCGGCATAGGCTGTGGGGCATTTCCCGGATAAATACAAGTGCTGCCTAAAAAGAGCAATTTCTTTACATCATTAATATAGGAAGCATGAATCACATTATTCTGAATCATCAGGTTCTGGTAAATAAAATCCGCACGGTAGCGGCTGTTTGCCATGATCCCTCCTACATGGGCCGCCGAAAGGAATACATATTCCGGCTTTTCGACTGCGAAGAAATCAGTCGCCGCCTGCTGATCCGTCAAATCCAGTTCCGCATGCGTACGAAGGACAAAGTTCGTATAGCCTTTTGCCTTCAGATTCTTCAAAATGGCAGAGCCGACCAATCCCCGATGGCCTGCCACAAAGATTTTGCTATCTTTATTCATTGTTCCCTTTTATCAAGTTCAACAGATATTGCCCATACTGATTCTTCAGCATCGGAGCGGCAACCCGCTTCAACCGTTCAGCATCGATCCAGCCATTCCGGAATGCAACTTCTTCCAGGCAAGCGACTTTCAAACCTTGCCGCTTTTCGATCACTTCCACAAACGTAGAGGCCTCGGAAAGAGAATCATGTGTACCGGTATCGAGCCAAGCAAATCCCCGTCCCAACAATTGAACTTTCAATTCTCCGTCTTTCAGGAATTCCTGGTTGACTGTCGTGATCTCCAGTTCCCCGCGGGCAGAAGGCTTTATTTGCTTAGCGACCTCCACAACCTTGTTCGGGTAAAAATAGAGTCCGACCACCGCATAATTCGATTTCGGGCAAGCCGGTTTTTCTTCAATACTCAACACGTTGCCCGCCTCGTCGAATTCGGCCACGCCATAGCGTTCCGGATCGTTGACGTAGTAACCGAAGACTGTTGCTTTTTGTTCGCCTTCCGCATTGCGGACGGCCTCTTTTAACATAGCCGTAAAGCTCTGTCCATAAAAGATATTGTCGCCCAAGACCAGGCAAACGGAGTCATTTCCAATAAACTCCTCTCCGATCAAAAAAGCTTGTGCCAATCCGTCCGGTGAAGGTTGTTCGGCATACTCAAAACGAACGCCGAAATCGGAACCGTCTCCTAATAAACGACGGAAACCGGGAAGATCCTGCGGAGTGGAAATCACCAATATCTCACGTATGCCGGCCAGCATCAACACGGATACCGGATAATAAATCATCGGCTTATCGTAAATAGGCAACAACTGTTTCGAGACTCCTTTGGTGATCGGATAAAGACGTGTACCAGATCCTCCGGCTAAAACAATACCTTTCATATCAATATCTTAATTATATAGATGTACAAATTATATAACGGAGGGCAAATGTATTAAAAATAATTCACTTTACGGGCCCGGCGGAACTTTTCTTTCCAAAGGCTTGTTACAAATGTACATTTCAAAATAATATAAAACGAATTTGTTATGAAGACATTTATTGACACAATTAATTTCGGAGTAAAAAACTGGTGGGTCTCACTATTATTGGGCCTGCTCTATATCCTGATCGCAATCTGCCTGATGTTCACGCCACTGGCCAGTTATATTGCATTGAGTGTCCTGTTTAGCGTTTCCATGTTCGTCAGCGGCACACTGGAAATACTCTTTGCCATCACCAATAAGAAAAATATATCCAGCTGGGGATGGTATCTGGCAAGCGGTATTATCGACTTGATCTTAGGTATTTACCTGATGGCAAACGTCGGTCTGAGTATGGCCGTGCTTCCTTTCATCATTGCTTTCTGGCTGATGTTCCGGGGATTCGCTTCGACCGGTTACGCAATGGACCTGAAGCGTTACGGCACACGTAACTGGGGCTGGTATATGGCCTTTGGCGTCCTGGCAATCCTGTGCAGCATCGGCATCATCTGGCAACCAGGATTGGGCGCCCTATCACTCGTTTACATGATCGCTTATACGTTGCTGATCATCGGTATTTTCCGCGTCATGCTCTCCTTCGAACTAAAGAGCCTGCACAAACGCAAAAAAGAATATTTAGAAGCACAAGATGCCGAAGAATAGTTTATCGGCCAGATTTCACGGTCACTAAGAAAATCACCGGATTGCTATCTTCCGTAAGGTTATCGAGAACTTTGTCCCATTCAGCCTTACGGGACGGCAAACGGGGATTGTCAATTTCAAAATCCTTCCGGTGCTCCACCAAATAACCGGCATTCAAAGCATTCACAATCGTTCCTTCCGGACTGACCTGGAACGGGAAGATAATCAGGGACGGCCCTCCTGTCAGGTCATTTGTAAAACCGGCTTTTCCGTTTTTATCCACTGCATTCACAAATGAATGTTCCCCTTTGTCAAACACTCCCTGATAACTATTCTTTTCGTTTGTATAAGAGACCAATAAATAGTTATCCGTCTCAAAGACATTTTGAATCTGGATTCCTTTCATCCGGTTCCGCGGATCGATCTCCGCATTCTTTTTTCCATAATCGGCTTTCAGAAAACCACGGTCGAGAACATAAACAGGCACTTTCTTTTTAGGAGACTGAATCTGGTATATTTCATCCTGGAAAGAGCCTTTAAAGCAGACTTGCCCATTATACCTGTAAAAGAAATCGAACGACGACAAGTTAAGCGCCCCCCGTAACTTTTTATCTACCGGAGAAGCGATTTTCCCGATTATCTTTCCTTTCTGCAAATCGACTGTATAAAGCTGGTCTGCCTGATTCTCAGTCGTATAATTATAAGAATCGTTCGCATAAACCAACTGGGTATCGTTCAACAGGCAACAAGCCCCCACATTGTGGTTGTCCGCGGGCAACGTACGGAGGAAATTCCCTTCATAGTCATATTCGAGCATCGTTTTAAACTGCAACACATAAACCCGTTTCGTTGCCGGATTGACTGTGTACCGAAGTGAATTTGTATATTCTCCCGGCCCCTGTCCCTTACTTCCGATCTTATTCAGAAATTTGCCGGTCTTTCCATCAAAACGATACAACAGGTCCGACGATACAAAAATCTGGCCATCCGCATACTGGATATAGCAGTCGCCTCCCAACAGGCAATCGTCTGTTGTTTCCAACGGAACAAAACGGATATCGGAAGCTATCTCACTTAAGTTGATTGTTTTCTCATTTTGAAGATTCTCTTTTACCGGAATAACGGTTTGACCATCCACTTCCGACGCGAGAAACAAAACCATAAAGAAAAGGAAGACTGACTTTTTCATGATACTATAGATTTAGTTAACTGCAAATATATAGATATTTAATCTATCTCAATCTAATAACAAACTAAATTCTTATTTTTGTGTGAATTTCAACTTTTAAATCCATTTGTCATGAAGATCCTCTGGATGCTATTCATCTGTTTGCTTCCACTTAAAGGAATCGCGGAAAGCAGTATGCGTATATATGACCTGCAATGCGAATACCAATCCGACCCGTTAGGCATCGACACGGAAACTCCGCGTTTCAGCTGGAAGCTGTCTGATGCAGCACAAACCAAGGGGCAAAGACAAACAGCTTATCAACTTCTGGTATCCGGCAGTCCTTCCCTGCTCGAACAAAACCAGGGGGACATTTGGGATAGCGGACCCGTTACTTCCGACCAGTCCGTTCTTATCGCTTATAAAGGGAAAAAGCTTATCTCCAACCAGGTTTATTATTGGAAAGTCCGGGTATTCGACAAAGACAACAAAGCGACAGCCTGGAGTCCGGCAGCCCGTTTCTCGATGGGCTTGCTCTCCCCTTCCGACTGGAAAGGCTGCTGGATAAAACATCCGGATGCTTCCCCGGAACAGCACATCTGGTTCCGCAAAAGTTTCTCTTTGGAACAGTCGGCGGAGAATGCCTTCCTGCATATTGCCTCAATGGGCTACCACGAGCTCTATGTCAACGGCCGGAAAGTCGATGACCGCGTTCTGGCACCGGCCCTCTCCCGGTTGGACAAACGGGTATTATATGTCACTTACGACATCGCCAAACTACTAAAAGCCGGCAAAAACACAATCGCCATTTGGCAGGGACCTGGCTGGGCGCGTTACAACTATTTCGCAAACAACATACATCCGGCCCTGCGGGCACAAACGGATATCCGGACAAAAGCCGGAAACAGCCTTTCCATCCAAACGGATAACAGTTGGAAATGCGCTGTCAGTTCAAGCAGCAACACCGGCAAATACCAGTATTTCGACATGGGCGGCGAATGTGTGGACGCACGAAAACATCAGGCAGACTGGAATATACCCTCTTTCGACGACAACCGGTGGCAGGCGGCGCAGGAAACATCCCTGAATGTCACCTTATCTTCCCAGATGATGGAACCGAGCCGTATCATCGAAACACTGCCCGCCCGGAAAATAACCGATACGGTCCCCGGCATCTACAAGATCGATATGGGAAAAAACTTCACGGGATGGCTGGATATCAAGATGAACGGGATGTCAGCCGGAGATACAGTTGTAATTACAGTTGCCGACGATCCGGAAACCATACAGGATTTCGGTCAACGCAATCTCTATATCTGCAAAGGAGAGCCGGACGAATCCTTCCGCAACCGCTTTAACTTCATCGCCGGACGTTACATCAACATACAGGGCATGAAACAGCAGCCCAAGCTGTCGGACATCAAAGGATACGTCATTGCGACCGATCTGCAACGGAGCGGATATTTCACCTGTTCCGACGACCTGTTCAACCGGATTTACGAAACAGACCTGTGGACCTACCGCATGTGCACGACCGAAGGGTACACCTCGGACTGTCCGCACCGCGAAAGGCTGGGATATGGCGAAGTCGCCTTTGCCACAGCCTGGGGGATCGGGTTGCCCAACTACCGCTCCGCCGCCTATTTGGCCAAACATGTGCGCGACTGGACGGATGTACAGGAATGGACCGGCTGGATACATCATACCGTCCCGCAGATAAACGAGCATTACGGCGGTCCGATGTGGAGCAGTGCGGGATTGAACATCAGCTGGGAATATTATTTGACTTACGGAGACAAACGCATCTTGGAATCCATATACGGTCCGGCCAAACAATGGCTCGAATATCTGTACCAAAACAGTGCGTGGGGCCTGCTCGAAGCGTATGCCGGAGGAGGCAAATTCTTAGGCGACTGGGCCGCGCCGAAGCAAAGGAAAGAATTCGGGGGCACACCTGAATCATTCTTTTTCAACAACTGTGTCTACGCCATGAACCTGGAAACCGTTGCACAGATAGCCGATTTACTGGAGAAACCGGACGACGCAGCTCTCTACCGGAAAAGGCTGAATGCGCTCAGGAAAAAGATACAAAAACAATTCTACGACACGGAAACAGGTCTGTACATGGAAGGCAACCAGGTCCAGACCGCTTTCCCGTTATGGAGAAAGATCACGCCGGACAGCCTGTCTGCATCCGTACTCGCCCATTTCGAAGAAGAATTCACCCATAACCATCCCTACCTGAATATGGGCAGTTCCGGACTTCCCGTCCTGCTGAAGTTCCTGACCGAAGAACAGGATTTTAACGAAGCCATGGCCGGACATCTCTCCAGCACAGACGAGCCCAGCTACGGTTACTTCCTGAAACGCGGTGAAACAACCTGGCCGGAATACTGGAATGTCGATGTGCCGAGCCGCATACATACCTGCTATACGGGTATCGCCTCCTGGTTTATCAAAAGCGTAGGCGGCATCCGTCCCGATCCCTCCCATCCGGGATACCAACAGTTTATCATCAAGCCTTCACCCATCCGGCAACTGACATTCGCACGGACAGAGACAGAGTCCCTCTACGGCACGATCAAAAGTGACTGGAAAAAGAAAGACCATTTACTGGAACTTGCCATATCGATCCCCGTCAACACGAAAGCGACAGTCTACCTGCCCGCTACCTCCGCTGATAAGGTCCGGGAGAACGGTAAACCGCTTTCCGAAGCGGAAGGCATCAAGACATTAGGTGAGGCAGGAAAAAAACTGTTGATAGAGGTCGAATCCGGTAACTATACGTTCACTATGCCTTATTAAAATAAATCCAAACATATTCAAGCATATGCATATCATCTTATCTCCGGCTAAAACAATGACCGGAACATCCAAAATAAAAGCGCCGGCCGGCACAATGCCCCGGTTCAATCAAGAAGCAATCGAGATCGCACTCCACATGGCGCAATATCCTGCCGATGAATTAGGGAAACTACTGAAGCTCAGTCCCAAGCTGATGCTGGAAAGCTACAACCGTTTTCAAAACTTCCATTCCGCAGAAGAAAAGCCTTTACAGGCGATATTGGCTTATACGGGAGTTGTCTTCAAGCATATCAACCCCAAAGATTTCTCCGAGGCGGACTTCCTCTTTGCCCAGGATCACCTGCGGTTCGTTTCCATCTGCTACGGATTGCTCCGCCCGTTGGATCTGATTAAACCGTACCGGATGGAATATGATGTAAAACTGCCGGAATTGGGAGAAGGAAATATGTATGCCTACTGGCGTAACCGCCAGACTGAACCGCTGATAGAAGAAATCAAAGCCGATGACAACCTGCTGGTCAACCTCGCCAGCATGGATATCCAGCCAGCCTTCGACTGGAAAAAGATGGAACAATCCGTCCGCATCGTCACGCCGGATTTCAAAGTCTGGAAAAACGGTAAAGCCGAAACAATCGTAATTTACGCCAAGATGGCACGGGGACAGATGACACGCCATATCATCAAAAACAGGATCACAAATCCTGAAGAGTTGAAAACATTCACCTGGGAAGGTTTCCATTTCCGAGAAGAACTCTCGGAAATGGATAGATGGGTCTTTTTACAAGATTAAAACTTACATTTTGCCTCGCAACGGAACACTGATTCCCATATAGAGATTCGTTGCATTGCCGCTTACCGGAAGGAACTGGGGAGTTACTTTGGTAAACATATAGTCGGAACCGATGAAGAAGTTGATCCATGACGGAGTAAAGTTCAACGCCAGACCGTATGTCTTGAATTTACTGTGGATAAAAGAGTAACTCAATGTTGCTTCAAACCATCTGATCGGACGGTAATTGGCCGAAACAGTCAACTCCGTATAAGCTTTCGGAGAATACAAACGCGTAGAAGAAAGCAAGCCGAAGCCCAACTTATTTTCCAACATACGGTATTCACCCCCGATATTGATCGTAGAACGCAAGCGGGTGGTACGTCCTTCCGATGCTTTCTGCGTAAAATGGAACAGGTTCTCGAAATCGTCTTTCATCGAATTAAACTGATCGCTCATGCTCTGGGAACCTTCGGCAACATGATCGCCAATCGCCAGGTCGAAACCGTCGAAGTCGAAAGTCCCGTTCACCTCGCCGAAAGTATTGCCGCTCTTATTCCAACTTACAAAACCTAAATCCAGGACCGCAGCCGACAAAGTGATATTTTCCGTCAACTGATAAGTGGCACCCAGGTCGACCCCCATACCGAAGCCGCTCACCCCCGGACTGTCAAAGTCGAAGTTGCTGATATATTCACGTCCTTGTTCGTCCACTCCCATTTCCGGCACAAGTCCTTTCATGGAAGCACTCATTGTTCCGGTAGACGTTACCGACCACTTCGTATCGTTCATGACGGCACGCATATGTGTGATGTTCGCATCCATCGAGCCGACACCCAACAGCACTTTCACTTTCCCGCCGACCGTCAGTTTCTCCGTGATCGGACGTGAATAGCCGACACCCGTTTCCAGATAAGACTCGGCATAAGCAGAGATATCATTTATATCGTAGGTTGTCCCTTCCGCACTGTTACCACGCTTCATAAACTCGAACATGGTCTTCGGCACACGCACATTTGCCAGGCCTTTCAAAGAGACGTCGACCGTCCAGAATCCTTTTCCGGCATACCATCCACCGGAAAGAATCTGCGTTCCGAAGTCTGCGTTTATCTGGTTATTATCATTCAGGTTATTCAAAAAAGACTCGGTATTGACGGAGTTATCCATAAACGTAACCGTCTTCCCGTCTTTCGGGAATAAGATATTATCGACAGCAATGCCATTCGTTGTATAAGATGCATTGACAGCCCCCAGCACAGGGATCGACACATATCCCCTTTCCGGACGAAAAGCCGGGTTCAGCGCCGTACGCGCCGGAGAGTTCTGCATGAAATAAGCCGTTCTCAATTGCTGGGCCGAGGCAGACGCCCCGATAAAAGTCAATAAAGCCAAAGCCAACAAGCTCTTGGCCGATTTAATATATGTAGTATTCATTATATTGATGCAAATAGATTAGTAAATCAATCAAATAGAAATCCCTCCCGTTTTCTTCAGCTTCAACTTCATCGAGATCGTCTCGCCATCTTTCAACGTTTCAGCTGTTTCACGACCTTTCAGGTGTAATTTGAAATCGATATTACGGGCATTCATCATCTTAGGCATATCTGCGGCAGTAATCTCAAAAGAGATATCCCCGCTCGCTCCCTTCACATCCTGCAAAGGGAAAGAGATATTCAATTGTTCACCAAATTCATCCAGAATCAGCATTTCGATTGTCAGGTCAAAAGGCATTTCATTTGTAACCGTTCCGTAAATGGTTGCCGTTCCTCCGGAAAAAAGATAATCGACAAATGAATCGTCGAAAGCCTCCTTGACATGTTCTACTGTCACCGCTTCAAAATCGGCAGCCGGCGTCAGAGGAGCCTCAAACGTATAACGGATATCGGACAAAGCACCGGCGGGAAGCTGGGCTACTTGTGAACGGTTACCCCATAAATCGAGCACAAGGTTTTCGGGTACATCTTTTATCGCATCCGGCAACTCTTTGTTCCGGCAAAATGTAAAACCGGTTATTACGGAAGAAGCATCCGGACCAATCCAGATATCCGGAGTGGACGGCGAAAAAGTAAAGAAGGAAACCGGCGAAGCAGGCTGTCCGGTAATATCCAGGCGACAATCCAATGTTCCGCTGTTCAAGCCGCTTTCCAACATCAAATGCGGGTCAACGAGGCTCAATTTAAAGTCTTCGTCAAATAAGCCTTGCAGATCTTTCAACGAAATCGTACTGGAAGCCACAACTTCATAATCGTTATCCGCCCGGAAACCATTCTTCCGTACCTGCAACGTTCCTTGATAACGCGCTACATAGTATCCGTTTGCATCGATCTGTACAGAAGGCACTTTATATACCTTTATTACATCATCGACCGCAATCGTACCCGTGCCCAACGGGGCAACCCATTCATCTCCCACTACCAGATCGTCCGTATCGACATCCGATAAATCGTACTTGCTATCCACACATGAAGTAGCGGCACAACACAAGCACAGCACTAAAGACTGAAATAAAATTTTACCTTTCATTCTAAATATTCTAAAGTATTTGTCTTTCGAAATAAAGTCTAATCGGCTGCAAAAGTATGTAAAAGCATTCACCCGACCATACTTTTTCGCCTTGAAATTCAGCAACTCGCACGAATTGTGTTATTTCTTACGATAAAATAAGAATCCGCAAATCCAATAAATTACAAGTATAAACGTTATTAACTAAAATACTTTAAACAAGATTATATGAAACGGACCTTCAGCATATTACTCTTTCTTTTGTTGGTCATTTACGCAAAAGAAGGCTACAAACTGGCCACACAGGTTAATCCGGTGCAAAGTTTCAACACAGGTTCCCTCTCTGACGTAGCAGAAGAAGTGATTGCCATTCCGCTCGAAACAAATGCGCACTGCATACTAAGCCATGCCAGACTGGTCAAACGGGACGGAGACAACCTGTTCCTGCTCTGCCGGCAGCAACTTTACCATTTCAGTTGTTCGGGCAAGTTTATCAATCAGATAACCTATTGCAATTCTCTCTACAAAAACAATATTCTGGCATCCGACTATGTAATAGACCCGGTACACAAGCAGTTGATCGTTACAGACGGACAACAACACGTACAATATTATAATTATGATGGTGATTTCTTAGGCAAAATCGACCTGCCCGCCGATTATGCCGGACAATCGTTAGGAAAGCTGGCCTACTACGACGGGCACATCTGGACGACAGTCAACAGAGCCGTCCTAAGAAAAGAATATAACAACCAATTGTGTATGGAGCAATGGTTATATAAATTCGACACGGCTTTCCACAAGGTGGAGACCCGCAAGCTGACCGTTGCCGAACTGGGACGCCTCACGATCGACCACGCCCTGGAACCGGAAGTTGCCGTTGCCAACCGGCAGGTATATGTGCAGGCGCCTTCCCTTCAGCCGGACGAACTATTGCAAGACACGCTCTACCTGATCAGCCGGAACAAACTGGATATTACGGACGGTTATTCATCCATCCTCCCGATACGCATAAGCAGCCGTTTCCTGGTTTCCACCCACTACAACCCGAACGACGAGGATAAGTGTTATACATTCTGTTACGACCAACAGAAAAGCCGCGCTTACAATGTGCAGGGAGGATTGGTAGACAACTTCTACGGAACCGGCAAAGTACGGGAACTACAGGCCATGGACGTCTATAGCAATTCTTATTGTTTCTACAAAAGCAGTGAGGAGGTAAAAAAGGCATTTCCGGATCGCAAGACCGGCGATAACCCGGTGGTTTTCATCGTTAAATTGAAAGCATAAAAAAGGGAGGCTTTTGCCTCCCCCTGTATATTACTCTTCGTCTTCGCTCGCGTCTTCCTTCATATTGTGGAACACGTTCTGGACGTCGTCATCTTCTTCCAGCTTTTCGATCAATTTCTCGATTCCTTCGCGCTGTTCGGCTGTGACTTCTTTCAGATCGTTCGGGATGCGGACAAATTCGCTGCTGGTGATTTCAAAACCGTTTTCTTCCAGATATTTCTGAATAGCGGAGTTCTGGGCAAATTCACCGTAGATGATTACTTCGCCTTCGTCTTCGTCCAGCTCATCCACGCCGTAGTCGATCAGTTCCAGCTCCAGGTCTTCAAGCGACATATCTTCTTTCTTAACGATATGGAACACGCACTTGTGGTCGAACAGAAATTCAAGGCTACCGCTCGTACCTAACGAACCGCCGTGTTTGTTGAAATAGCTACGGACATTGGCAACCGTACGGGTCGTATTGTCTGTTGCCGTTTCCACAAAGATAGCGATACCGTGAGGACCGTATCCTTCGTAGTTCATTTCCTTATAACCGGAGAAATCCTTTTCTACAGCACGCTTGATGGCACGTTCCACATTTTCCTTCGGCATGTTCTCCTTCTTTGCGTTCTGCATCAATGCACGCAAATGAGGGTTGTTCTCAGGATCCGGACCGCCTGCTTTAGCTGCTATCGTGATTTCTTTACCCAACTTGGTAAATACACGGGCCATATTGCCCCAACGCTTAAACTTTCTTGCTTTACGGAACTCAAACGCTCTTCCCATATTTTATTGAATTATAAATTTTGATTTATGAATTATTATCTCAATTGTGCTCCTAACTTCTGTTCCAGGTTTGTCTGGATCTTTTTCATGATCGCATCAATCTGTTTATCATTCAAAGTCTTTCCTTCATCTTGCAGATAGAAGCTGACAGCATAGGATTTCTTGCCTGCCGGGAGGTTCTTGCCTTCGTAAACATCGAACAGCTCGACACCTTTCAGCAGTTTACGGTCACTGTCGGTTGCGATCTTCTCGACTTCTGCAAACTGGACTTTCTTATCCAGCAACAGGGCGAGGTCACGTTTTACGGCCGGGAACTTGGAGATTTCCGAGAAAGTGACTTTGCTCTTCTTCGTCTCCTTCATCAGCAGTGTCCACGACAGTTCGGCATAATAGACTTCCGTGTCGATATCCAGTTCCTTGCAGATCTTCGGACTCACGATACCCATTGTACCCAACTGGCGGCCGGAAGCAGTCGTGATGCTCAGACCGGCTGCATATATGTCGTTAGACAGATTTCCGAAGATAACCTTCTGCAGGTTGACACCCAGGCGAACCAGGATATTTTCCACATAGGCTTTCAGTTCGTACACGGACGATTTTTCGTTCGGATGCGCCCAGCTGTTATCTACGCGGCTACCGCTCACCCACAGGCCCAGACGGTAATCTTCCGTAAATTCGGCCAGCGTTTCGCCTTCCTTCTTATTGTCAATATTGTAATCGTAGCAATTACCGAATTCAAAGAAGCGGATATTGCCGTTTTTGCGTTTCGCATTGTGCTCGATACTTTCCAAGCCGCCGAACAGCAACGTCTGGCGCATACCGTTCAGGTCAGCACTCAACGGGTTCATCAGCATCACGCAATGAGACACCGGATAAGTAGACAAGTTATCATAGTAAGCAGAACGAGTCAGCGAGTTATTCAGGATCTCATTGAACCCGCAGCCGCAAAGCTGTTCGGAGATCAGATTCTGCAATTTGTAACTACGGTCGGTCGGAGTCTGATAGCTCAGGTTAGACTTTACGTTTTCGCTGAATTCCACATTATTATATCCGTAGATACGGAGGATATCTTCGATCACATCCACATCGCGCTGTACGTCGATACGGTAAACCGGGACATCGATCACCAATCCTTCCGCTGTTTCGGAAACAATCTCCATTTCCAGGCTTGCCAGAATGCTCTTAACCGTCTCTGCAGGAATAACCTTGCCGATCAGCGTGTTCACCTTGTCATAAGACAGTTCCACACGATACGGGGCTACCGGAGCCGGATAGATATCCTGGATCGGACCCGTGATCGTTCCGCCGGCCACTTCCTGAATCAACAGGGCGGCGCGTTTCATAATGTCGACAGTCTGGTTAGCGTCCAAACCGCGTTCATAGCGGAAAGAGGCATCCGTATTCAAGCCGAAACGACGGGCTGTCTTACGAATCCAAGTCGGATGGAAAGTTGCAGATTCCAGGAATACATTCTTTGTCTGTTCCGTCACACCGGAATCGAGTCCGCCGAATACACCGGCGATACACATCGGTTCCTCGGCGTTGCAGATCATCAGGTCGCGGTCGGTCAGCGTACGTTCTACGCCGTCGAGTGTCACGAATTTGGAACCTTCCGTTGCCGATCTTACCACAACTTTGTTTCCCTTGACCTTATCTGCGTCGAAAGAGTGCAGCGGTTGTCCTACGCCATGCAGGATATAGTTTGTAACATCTACTACATTATTAATAGGACGCAGGCCGATTACCTTCAAACGATTCTGCAACCATTCGGGGCTTTCCTTCACGGTCACACCCTTAATCGTTATGCCCGAATAGCGCAGGCAGGCTTCCGTATTCTCGACAACGACTTCGATAGCCGGAGTCGGATCATCGATCTTGAAAGCATCCACATCCGGACGTTTCAGGGAGGCCGGCTTGCCGTTCTGCTTCAGATAGGCAGCCAAGTCGCGGGCAACACCGAAATGAGAAGTGGCATCCACACGGTTCGGTGTGATATCTACTTCCAGCACATAGTCGCTCTTTACATTATAATATTCCTTAGCCGGAGTTCCTACTACCGCATCGGCCGGCAACACGATGATACCGGCGTGATCCGTTCCGATACCGATTTCATCCTCGGCACAGATCATCCCGTTCGATTCGACACCGCGAATCTTGGAACGCTTTATCGTAAAACACTCGTCGCCATCATACAATTTAGTACCGTTCACAGCCACAACCACTTTCTGTCCGGCTGCCACATTCGGAGCGCCGCAAACAATCTGCAGGGGTTCTGCGCCGCCTACATTCACGGTCGTGATGTGCAGGTGGTCGGAATTAGGGTGTTCTTCACAGGTAAGAACTTCACCGATCACAAGTCCTTCCAGTCCGCCTTTAATGGTTTGAACTTCTTCTACTCCACCGGTTTCCAGACCGATCGAGGTAAGTGCTGCTGCTACTTCATCAGGCTGTAAATCAAAATCAAGATAATCTTTCAGCCAGTTGTAAGATATATTCATCGCTTTAAAATTTATTCAGTAAAGAGACGGCCCGCATAGTGCCGCCAAATTGACGGGCAAAAATACAAATAATTATTTAAAAGTCCCATCCTCAAACTCTATTAATTCGATCGGGGCTCTATTATGTTCCACTGTCCGATTCAATTCAGCCGGATTGTTGTGCGGGATCGCAAAGAAACATGTTTTATCCTAAACTGGTAAATCATCATTTATAGCTCATATTTGGTAAATAGTGAATCAATAACGGATAAACACCGATCCTCTATTGCATGTTACGGTTGTATTCTTTTCATGTCACAACTGTCTTCCTTCTATGTTACAGTTGGATTTCTTTTGTTTCACGGCTGTAACATGAATAGCGGGTAGGTACGGAAGAGGCACACATCCCGCATCGTTCATTCTATCTGCCGGGTTATTCATTCCTTTACGGCACTATAAACCCATGAAGTACTGCATTTGTTGACACGGAGGGCGGTTCGCGAACCGCCCCTACATAGTTTCCATGCCCATCCATCCAAAATTCCATGCCCATGCAATCAGATTCCCATGGGTATCTGATCCACCGAATGAAACTGCATAACCTGTAAGACAGGATTCGCATCGTCATCAAGTGTTTCGATCAGTTTCTTCAGTTCCGCGTCGCCATGTTTGCCTTCGGCTTCCTGCAACGCGTAGACCTGACGGGTACGCACGGCAACATTACTGTTTTGTGTCGTTACCCAGTTGTTTATGTGCGGATAATCATCCATCAGCCTCCAGTATGAATTGCCCGGATAGTCGGTCATTTTATATATCTGGTTCTCTTTCTTGTCGTAGATGTAGAAATGTTCGTCTACATATGGCTTATACGAATGGCAACGCAGAATATAGAACATCAAGTAACGCTCGGTTTCAATCGTCGGATGCACCTGGGCGAAAGTGGTGGGGTATTTACTTTGATCAATGATACGCGGGATAACTTGCAAATCTTTCCGGATCTCAAAAACCGTATCATTACCCAAATTAGCCATAAAGACACCTTTTGGACTCTTTACCAGACTTCCGTAGGCCAAGCGCCCATAACTATCTTGAGGCAGCGAGGTAGGGAAACGGATCGGTAATTTCTTTACCGTACTTCCATCTTCTTTGCGAATAACCGAGTAGCGCGGGCCTCCCGGATTATATCTGAAATAATTGAGCAAGAGCGAATCGTTGAGGATCGCGATCTCTTTCGCTTTGTTGAGGAAGGTTCGTTTGAAATTTCCTTCCAGATCGTAGACATATGTACACCCTTTCTTTAAGTTGGCATCCTGAACAAATATTTCTTTCCGGAGAGTGTCGACAGCATAACTGCTTATATAACTGTATTCACCCGGTCCTCCGCCTCTGTGGTCGATTTTCCGAACCAGGCTGCCGTTTCTCTTGAATACATAAATGGCTGTTTGCGCTTCTTCTACATAGATGAGGTCATCTGTCAGCAAATACTCGTTACCCTCACAGGTTCCAAGTTGTTTCAGAAGTGTAGTATCGTTGGTTTCCAAGGGAATATACAATGCATCCGAGAGATCGCTCAGGCGGATATTGGTTTCCGGATAATCCTCTTCCACATTAAAGATGATAGGCTTTTCTCCTTCATACCAAACGGGAACAGCCGGCAGAGTAACCGTTTCTGATATCTCTTTCCCGGCATCCAGCTGTGCAGAAGAATCTTTTTTAGCACCCGAACAACTGGTTAGGGTAAAAATAAGAATTGCAAGAGGGAATGTTCTCATAGTATAAATATATGTTTTTAAATGGTAGGCAATATAGGTATAAAATAGGGTATAGCCAAGTGTGAGTCTGTTTTTATAAAGAACGGACAATTGACAATTGACAATTAAACCCTACCTTTGTACGAAAAATCAGAAATATAGTTTTATGCGTATAGACATACTGACCGTACTTCCAGAGATGATCGAGGGCATGGTGAATTGCTCCATTGTCAAACGGGCACAAGATAAGGGCCTGGCAGAAATACATTTACATAACCTCCGGGACTATACCACCGACAAATGGCGGCGTGTGGACGATTACCCTTTCGGCGGCGAAGCCGGCATGGTGATGCAGATCGAACCGATCGACCGGGCAATCTCGGCCTTGAAAAGCGAACGTGAATATGACGAAGTGATTTATACCTCGCCGGACGGGGAAACATTCAACCAGCCGATGGCCAACGGCATGTCGCTATTGAACAACCTGATTATCCTGTGCGGGCATTATAAAGGAATCGACTACCGCATCCGTGAACATCTGATCACTAAGGAAATATCAGTCGGCGATTATGTCCTGACCGGAGGCGAACTGGCTGCCGCCATTATTACGGATGCGGTCGTACGCCTCATTCCCGGAGTGATCGGCGACGAACAGAGCGCCCTCTCCGACTCTTTCCAAGACAATTTGCTGGCGCCGCCGGTCTACACCCGGCCGGCCGATTACAACGGATGGAAAGTGCCGGAAGTGCTTCTTTCCGGCCATCAGCGCAAGATTGAGGAATGGCGCCTCCAGCAAGCCCAGGAACGGACTGCCCGGCTGCGCCCGGACTTATTGAAATAAACACGCTTTTATTTCTGTTCCGCTACAAAATTATAGGTGAACGTGTATTCGTATGTATTGCTCTCGGCTTCAACCCCGTTTACAGGGTTGATCTTTTCTTCGATTGTCATACCTGTGATATAATCACTGGACATTGTGTAGCGGAACGTATATTCGGCACAAACATCCGCCGCTTCGGACACATTATACCAATATGCACGGGCAGGCAAATTCTGATTCATCAGCCCGTACATCAGGTTGACAGGAGAAACGACATCGAAGCCGACCGGCTGGAAGGTATTGATCACCCGGAACGGGAAATTGGCCGGACGCATCTGGGAACCATATTCATAGGTAATCTCTTGCTGTGGCAGATAAGCATAATGAACAGCATTGCCGCCCTCCCACGTATAACGATCGACCTCGCCCAAATCCCTTGTCTGGTATCCCGAACCATTCTCATTCGGCCACTGGATAACCTGCGAAACCGATTTCAGCCAATTCCGTTCATAGACATAACTATTATCGATTGCCGTATATGCCGTATTACTCATATATTTATTCTCAGCCATTTCTTCCTTTCGGGCAATCACATTTCCTTTCAACGTATAAACCGTATGGACAAACGGATTCGTCAAGGAACCGTTCTCCATCTTTACACCGTTAACGGAAATCGTTTTGTCCACAATAATATAATTATCAGTAAACTGGTGTCCTTCCTGATTCAATATAATACGGCTGATTTGCTGGTCCTGTTTGTATGTAATTTCCGCCGTGAAAAAAGTTGTGCCATTCTTCGTACAAGACACATTTGTCAGCTTGTTTAATTCCGGAATATACGGTTTGTCATCATCCCCACAGGACATAAGCCCGACAGCTACTAAAAGCATACATAATAACTTCTTCATCTCTCTTTCTTTTTATTATTCAACGTTACAAAAATAGGACATTTGCAAAAATAACGGACGAAGTAACCTATTTTAAGTAATTCTTCTTGAAGAAATACAAGCAAACCATTAGCTTTGTGGTGATATTTTGTCGCAATAAACATCTAATAACAAACATCTTACAATAAGATATAACGTAAATCATACAATATCTAAAATTTAATAACATGAGAATGAAACATCTGGCGGCGGCAGCACTGACAATATTGCTGTCTGTTTCTTGTAGCGAAAGACAACAAGATTACCCGTTCCGTAACCCCGACCTCCCTGTCGACGAGCGTATAGACGACCTCTTAAAACGTCTGACTGCCGAAGAGAAGGTCGGACAAATGATGAACTCCACACCGGCTATCGAACGTCTCGGCATCCCGAAATACGATTGGTGGAATGAAGCCTTGCATGGCGTTGCACGCGCCGGACGGGCTACTGTTTTCCCGCAGGCCATCGCGATGGCGGCCACTTTCGATGACGAAGCCTTGCATGAAACGTTCACGATGGTGAGCGACGAAGCTCGTGCCAAATATCACCAATACCAGAAAGACAAAGAGTATGACCGCTATAAAGGTTTGACTTTCTGGACACCGAATATCAATATCTTCCGCGATCCCCGCTGGGGCCGGGGCATGGAGACATACGGAGAGGACCCGTACCTGACTGAACGTATGGGCGTTGCCGTTGTCAAAGGCTTGCAGGGCGACGATCCGAAATATTTCAAGACACACGCCTGTGCCAAACATTATGCCGTCCACAGCGGACCGGAATGGAACCGCCACGAATTTGACGTGACAGTTACTCCGCGCGACCTGTGGCAAACCTATCTGCCGGCATTCGAAGCATTGGTCAAAGAGGGAAACGTACAGGAAGTCATGTGTGCCTACAACCGCTATGCCGGCAAACCTTGCTGCAGCAGCGATAAACTGCTGATCGACATCCTGCGCAACAGTTGGGGATATGAACACATCATCCTCTCCGACTGCGGCGCCATCAACGATTTCTGGCAACGGGACAAAAACACACCTCGCCACGAGACACATCCGGATGCCGAAAGTGCTTCGACCGACGCCGTATTGAGCGGGACAGACCTGGAATGCGGAAACAGCTACCGGGCACTGATCAAAGCGTTGAAAGACGGCAAAATCACGGAAAAGGACCTGGATGTTTCACTCCGCCGCCTGCTGAAAGGCCGTTTCGAACTGGGTATGTTCGACCCGGACGAACGGGTTCCATACGCCCAAATCCCGTACAGCGTGGTGGAAAGTCCCGAACACGTGGCACAAGCGCTCGAAATGGCGCACAAAAGTATGGTGCTGCTAAAAAACAAGAACAACACGCTACCGCTCAGCAAAGCGATCAAAAAGATTGCAGTCGTAGGTCCGAATGCGGCCGACTCGACGATGCTTTGGGCTAACTACAACGGTTTCCCAAGCCATACCGTGACCATACTGGAAGGCATCCGCCGGAAAGTACCCGGTGCAGAAGTGATCTACGAATTGGGCTGTAACCATGCTGCCGATTTCGTTATGAAAAATCTGGAAAGCAACATTACCTCTCCTGCCGGACAGGGTTTTGCCGCCGAATTCTTTAACAACACGGATTTTGAAGGCGAACCGGTTTATAAAGGAACGGCAAGCCGGCTGCATTACACCACCGGAGGCAACACGCAGTTTGCCCCGAATGTCAACCTGACAAATTTCACCGCCCGTTTCACCGGCGAATTTGAGGCTCCGGAAACCGAAGCGGTCGAAATCAAAATCTCCGGTAACGACGCTTTCCGCCTCTTCATCGGAGAAGAGAAGGTCGCTGAAATGTGGGAAAACGAATACGGAGGCGAAAAGACTTACATACTGAATGCCGAAAAGGGCAAGAAATATCCTGTCAAAATCGAATACATGCAGCGTATAGGCAGCGCAGACCTCAACTTCGAGATCGGAACGCGCCAGGCGGTCAACTACGCTGCTACAGCTGCCAAAGTGAAAGATGCCGATGTGATCGTCTTTGCCGGCGGTATCTCTCCGCGCCTGGAAGGTGAAGAAATGCCGGTCAACGTAGAAGGATTCAAGAAAGGCGACCGTACCAATATTGAAATCCCGAAAGTACAGCAGGAAATGGTAAAAGCCCTGAAAGCGACAGGCAAGCCGGTTGTCTATGTGCTTTGTACCGGTAGCGCACTGGCCTTGAACTGGGAAGATGCCAATATCGACGCAATCCTGAATGCCTGGTACGGCGGACAGGAAGCAGGGACAGCCGTAGCCGACATTCTGTTTGGCGACTACAATCCGTCAGGCCGTCTGCCAATCACGTTCTATAAATCGATTGACCAGTTGCCGGACTTCCAGGATTACAGCATGAAAGGACGTACGTATCGTTACATGACGCAAACGCCGCTTTATCCGTTCGGATACGGTTTGAGCTACACCAATTTTGCCTATCGGAATGCAAAGCTCTCCTCCGGCAAGATCACGAAAGACCAGTCTGTGACGCTTACATTCGACATTGCCAACACCGGTAAAATGGATGGCGACGAAGTGGCACAGATTTACATCAAGAACCCGAACGATCCGGAAGGACCGATCAAGGCGCTGAAAGCATTCGCCCGCGTCAACGTAAAAGCCGGAAACACGCAGGAAGTCAACATCGATTTGTCTCCGAAAGCCTTCTATTCTTTTAATGACAATACGCAAACAATGGAAGTCCGCCCGGGAAAATACCAAATCCTGTACGGCGGTTCATCAGATGACAAGGCTTTGCAAAAGATAGAGTTGGAGATTGAATGATTTCCGGTAATGGAAGTCCAGTAAAAACGACAGTTCTCACGGATGTGTCAAAAGTATGTTTTAACGTTTTAGCGTGTCATTGCGGGCTTGACCCGCAACCTCATACTAAACTGATTTACAGCGATTAGGATGAGATGGCGGGTCAAGCCCGCCAGGACACAGGCGCTATAAATAGGACTTTTGACACATCCCCATATTTCATTTGTTTATTATTTACTTGTGCATTTTCTTAAATATCTGTAGCATCGTTGCAGGAGCGAGCGCATCCATATCTACTAAATCAAGTGATTTGACCATGTGTAACGTTTCGGTCTTGTATTTCTGAAAATGGGCGGTCTTAATGTGATGTTTGTACGCTTCGTCCGAGGCATAAATTTCAAGTATGCGTATCTGGCAAGAATCCCGTTTTAACTGCATCGGGTAAATACAAATTACCCCCGGTTCCTCACAAACGGATGTTACACCTACCGTACGAGCATATTGCAGGTATTCATCGAGATATTGTGAATAGACCTCAATTTCGGAAATACGCACAAGCATCTTGTCGGTATTTACTACCTGCGCCGATAAATGGAATGATGCTACCATAAGCGATAAGATGATCAGAATGTTCTTTTTCATTTTCTATCTAATTTTCGGACATTTTTTGAGAATATCATTTCGACAGACGAAAGATAGTTCTCCGTCAGTCTCCAGATAATGCAAAATTAGATACTTTCAAGTTGATAGCCGCTATACAGATTACTGATTCTTCGACCATTTTTACGGATTCCACACTTGATGTATCGGATAATTCAAAACACAAAAAGCCCTGTAAAGACGACACCGTAATTCTGTTGAAAAACAAGGTATCGTGCTTACAGGGCTTTATTCTTTTTCGATACAATCCTGTTCCCGAGGCTCACGCCCTGGGCTGGGAACTGTCGTCCTTACAGGACTCTATCCGATATATGTTTCCATAAACTTGGCACCCGGGACCGGTGAGATCGTTACCACATCGGTATCGGCCGGTATCAGCACCGTCTGTCCCTGATGGATATAGATTTCATTTCCCTTATTGTCACGGATGGAAGCTTTGCCTTCCATGCAAATATAGACAACAAAAGAGTCCAGTTCGGAGAAATTGCGAACCATGATCGTGTCGATATCCAACAGGTTCGTCGTGAAATATTTGCAGCTTGCCAATTCTACGGTTGCATTCGTATGTGCCTTGTAGTGGGTGCGGTAATCCGGATACAGCGTATAGTCGATCGCATCCTTTGCCAACTCGGTATGCAGTTCACGTCCTTTTCCGTCCGGGCCTTTGCGGTCGTAGTCGTAAATACGGTAGGTGATGTTGCTTGTCTGCTGTATCTCGGCGATGAAGCAACCGGAACCGATCGCATGTACACGGCCGGCAGGCAGGAAGAACACATCGCCCGGAGAGACTTCATAACGCTGCAAGACATCCATAATCGTATTGTCTTGTACGCGTTTCACATACTCGTCGGCATCGATCTGTTTGGAGAAACCGGAATATAAGCCAGCGCCCTTGGCAGCCTTTATCACATACCACATCTCCGTCTTACCGAAAGAGTTATGACGTTTTTTAGCCAGTTCATCGTCCGGATGCACCTGGATAGACAAATCGTCGCGTGCATCGATAAACTTAATCAACAGAGGGAAAGTTGAACCGAACTGTTCCACCACCTTTTCGCCCAACAGCTGCGGGCCATACGTACGGATCAGTTCGTCCAGCGTCTTGCCTTCCAACGCGCCATTATCAACGACGGAATAATTACCCTCCACGTGTGAAAGTTCCCAACTTTCGCCAATGCCGTCCTGCACCGGAGTGATGCCCTTAAACGGGCAGATATCGGAGCCTCCCCAGATTATGTTCTTGAGGATAGGCTTAAATGTCATAGGATATAACATACTTACGTTTCTGTTTTTATAGCCTTATTTATTTTGTTACTTTTACCTTTCTCAATACAACAGCGCTACGGGCCGGAATGTATAATTTGAGCCATTCTTTTTTCTCTTTTTTATACAATGGGTCGAGTTGTGTGAAATGACGGATAGAATCGTCCGAAAGTCCGAAACCGCCAAAACGGGTCGCGTCAGTATTCAAAAGCACTTCATATTCGCCTTTGGGAACCAGGAACCCATAGTCGGTAAATGACTTTGTCGGATTGAAATTGAAGACGAAAACCAAATCTTTGCGCATATAGGCCAGAATCTGATCGCCATCGTTATCCCATACTTTCTGTATCGGAGTGGATTGGAAATTCTTCACACTGCGGATTATCTCCAGCATCTCACGGTCGAAATCGCCCAGATAATGGTACTTCAAATCCATATTATCCACCAGCTCCCATTGGCGACGGGCATATTTATAAGACCAGCCGTTTCCTTCACGCGGGAAATCGATCCATTCGGGATGCCCGAACTCATTTCCCATAAAGTTCAGATAACCACCGTTAATGGTAGATGCCGTAACCAAACGGATCATTTTATGCAAAGCGATACCACGTTCGACTGTCAGGCTATGATCGTCTTTCTGCATATGCCAATACATATCTGCGTCGATCAGGCGGAAGATGATCGTCTTATCGCCAACCAACGCCTGGTCATGGCTTTCTGCATAACTGATCGTCTTCTCGTCCGCACGGCGGTTAGTCGTTTCCCACCAGATGGAAGAGGGATGCCAGTCTTCGTCTTTCTTTTCCTTGATTGTCTTGATCCAGTAATCCGGGATATTCATCGCCATACGGTAATCGAAGCCGTAGCCTCCATCTTCATATTTAGCAGCTAACCCCGGCATTCCGCTCACCTCTTCGGCAATCGTAATGGCATTCTTATTGACTTCGTGGATCAGCTTATTGGCCAATGTCAGATAGGCGATAGCGTCTCCATCCTGATGCCCGTTGAAATAGTCACCGTAATTACAGAATGCTTCACCCAGCCCATGGCTGTAATAAAGCATGGAAGTCACCCCGTCAAAACGGAAGCCGTCGAATTTATACTCGTCCAACCAGAACTTGCAGTTCGACAACAGGAAGTGAAGCACTTCGTTCTTGCCATAATCGAAACAGAGGGAATCCCACGCCGGATGCTCACGACGGGAACCGCCCAGGAAATATTGAGTATAGGAACCGTCAAAGCGTCCCAAGCCTTCCACTTCGTTCTTTACGGCATGGCTATGGACAATATCCATAATCACTGCGATCCCCATGCCATGGGCGTCATCGATCAGGTGTTTCAGCTCTTCCGGCGTCCCGAAACGGGAAGATGCGGCAAAGAAGCTGCTGACATGATAACCGAACGACCCGTAATAGGGATGTTCCTGAATGGCCATGATCTGAATGGCGTTATACCCTTCTTTTGCAACGCGGGGCAACACATTCCGGCGGAACTCGTCATACGTGCCGACCTTTTCTTCGTTGGAAGACATACCGATATGGCATTCGTAGATCAACAGCGGGGAGACATCCGGTTTGAACCGTTTGTTCCTAAATACATACGACTCTTCCGGATTCCATACCTGTGCACTGAATATTTTGGTATTCTCATCCTGAACGACGCGCCGTATCCATGCCGGGATACGTTCTCCGCTGCCACCTTCCCACTCTACCAAGAGCTTGAACAGGTCTTCATGATGCAATAAATCTTCCGCAAGCGTGATCTCCCAAACGCCATTGCCCAACCGTTTCAGTTTATACTGATCTTCTTTCTTCCAGTCATTGAAAGTACCGATCAGATAGATAGCAGTGGCATTGGGCGCCCATTCGCGGAACACCCATCCAGTCTTTGTTTTATGCAACCCGAAGTAAAGATACCCGGAAGCCATTTCCGACAACGTCTGTCTGCCGTTACCCGTCAGGCTCTTCTCTTTGTTTACCACATATTGGTACCGTCCTTCTATTGCCTCCTTGTAGGGGGCCAGCCAAGGGTCATTCTTTATTAGATTTAGCGACTCCATGATTTTTTGAGATTGGTTTCGCACAAAGATAGAAGAAAAAACTAACAATGCCGCAAAAACAAGGCCATTAATAAAGTTTCACCAGCGAAATACTAAATATTTAATTCCTTTTGTTATTTTTGCATGAAACCGTTTATTGTTGGCAGATGAGTAAAGGAACAAAGAGTATAGCCTTTTATTTGATGATGATCCTGGTCTTTGGCTCGCTTATGTATTTTATAGTCAAAGAAGGAGAAGGCCGGCAGGTCGAAACAGCGATCCAGTCGATGCAGAATCCCCCTAAAAACATGGGGGAAGGCTTCTTTGTGTTTTTGGATTCCGTCACCCATCACATCCAGTCATCCATTGGAATACTTCTTTTACAGATCATTACGATATTGATTGTCTGCCGCCTGTTCGGCTGGCTGTTTCAAAAGATCGGGCAACCGACCGTTATCGGCGAGATCGTGGCAGGTATCGTACTCGGCCCGTCGGTTCTCGGACATCTCCTGCCGGGAGTATCCGCATTTCTTTTTCCTCCTGAGTCCTTAGGCAATATCACTATATTGAGCCAATTCGGCCTGATTCTTTTTATGTTTGCCATCGGGATGGAGTTAGATATCGGCGAAGTCCGGAAGAAGCTGAAAGAAACGATACTGATCAGCCATACGAGCACGATCGTTCCGTTCTTTTTCGGTATGCTTACCGCCTATTATGTCTATGAATCCTACGCACACAAAGGGACGCCTTTCCTCTCATTCGCCTTATTCATAGGGATTGCCATGAGTATCACGGCTTTCCCCGTGTTAGCGCGTATCATCCAGGAAAAGGGGCTGACAAAAACACATTTAGGGACAATCTCATTAGCAAGCGCCGCCAATGGAGATATCACGGCCTGGTGCCTGCTGGCTGTCGTAATTGCCATTGCTCAGGCCGGCAGTATGCTGAGCGCCGTCTACAATATATTGTTCTCCATCCTCTATATCCTGTTCATGTTCTTCGCCGTACGTCCTTTTTTACGGATGATCGGGCATATCTACCATAATAAAGAGGTAATAGACAAAGCACTGGTGGCATTGATGTTCTTGTTGCTGATTGTTTCCTCCTATTTTACCGAGATATTAGGGTTGCACGCCCTTTTCGGCGCTTTTATTGCCGGTGTGGTCATGCCGGGAAACATCAAGTTCCGCAAGATCATGACAGAGAAGGTCGAAGATGTGTCGTTAGCGCTCTTCCTGCCGCTCTTCTTCGTTTCGACCGGGTTGCGTACGGAGATCGGGCTGTTGAACACTCCGGAGCTTTGGGCGATGTGCGGCATCTTCATCGTTGTCGCCATCATCGGGAAATTCGGGGGCGCCATGTTCTCGGCGCGTTTCGTGGGAGAAAGCTGGAAAGACAGCCTCTATATCGGGGCGTTGATGAACACGCGCGGTCTGATGGAACTGGTCGTTCTGACGATCGGTTATGAAATGAAGATATTGCCGCCTTCCATATTCGTCATGCTGGTGTTGATGACATTGGTCACGACATTTATGACCACTCCGCTGGTCTCCTTTATCCGGTTCTGTTTCAAGACCCGGGAGAAGCTCAAGGGACATCAGCAATATGCAGAGCCTACCGGTGGCGCGTTTAAAGTCCTGCTTTCGTTCGGACGTGCCGGAAACGGACAGATCATGCTCGATGTCGCCCACCAGATGTTTGCCCGGGGAAAGAAGAAACTCGATTTGACAGCCTTGCACCTGACCGTGGGTTCCGATGTCAACCCGTTACACACGGACAACTTCGAGGAGGTCAGCTTCGGTCCTATCCTGTATGGCGCCAAGAAGTTAGGTATGCAGATACACACCCGCTACGAGGTGTCTAACAATGCCGGCCAGGACATCTGCGACATTGTGAACAACGAAGGATTCGACTTTTTGCTGGTTGGTTCCGGCATCTCTATGAGCGATTCTCCCGACGATATTGCGGCAACCCGTTATCGCGCTTCTTTCTACAACCGTTACTTCAAACGGCTTAAAGCGCCCGAATCCTGGTTTTATCCCGGTGCTCTGCTGAAAGACAAAACCAAAATGTTCATTGCACGGAGTAACTGCGATGTCGGTGTATTCATCAACCGTAATTTCGTTAAAGCGACCCATGTGTTAGTGATCATCAGCACGGAAGAAGACCTCTTCTTGCTGGATTACACAAGCACGCTGCTGAAAACGACTCATAGTTCCGTCGGCATTGTGAACAAGGCAAGCACGACAACACCGGGTTATGACAAAATCGTTAAGACAATCGAAGATTTCACGGCATCGACTCCTCAAACAAGCCTATTGCCGGACAAGGACCTGACACCCGGTTTATTCAGCGGTTACAACTTTATGCTGATCGGTTACAATACCTGGAACGACGTATCGGAACACCGCAAAGAGGCACTTCAGAAAATGCCGTCGACATTGATTTTGAGCAAAAATCAGTACGAACAGAAGTAAAAGATTAGATACACTTCCTCTCCTTGTTTTCCATGAAAAAACTTTGCATATTGTGAAGTTTATAGTATTTTTGCCTAAAAGAAAGAATGAAATGAGAATACAGCGTAGGAAAGTGATTGATGATTTTTCGAGTAAGCATGCAGACGCTTCGCGTCCCTTACAACGCTGGCTGGATATCGCTGAAAATAACATTTGGAGTAATCATGCAGAATTGAAGCAAGATTTTCCTTCGGCTGATTATATTGGAGAAGGCAGATATGTGTTTAATATAAAAGGAAATAGTTACAGAATGGTAGTCATCGCTCTTTTTATCGATGATATTTTGACAATCCGTTTTGTAGGAACACACGCCGAATATGATAAAATAGACTGTTTAACAATTTAACAGCAAATGAAATGGAAAAGAAATTTGAAAACATCGTGCGTATAGATACACCTGAATTGTTTGAAAAGGTGTCGGATTATGTAGAAGAACTTATTAATGAAGCCACAAAAAAAGGGGCTCTTTCGGTACAAGGTGAAAGGAATGAATATACACTTGAAATCAGTCGCGCGGCCGGTATGTGTGCTGATTATGAGGCTTTATATTATAAACCTAAAAGTTTGAGGTTCAAATCACCTCTTATAACATCAATAGAAGAAGAATTGGAAAAACGTTCGTTGAAACAACGCCAGGCAGCTGAGTTTCTGGAAGTAAAGGAGTCTACATTCAGCCAGATCATGACAGGAAAGCGGCCTGTATCGATGCGGATGGCGAAACGACTGTATGAGAAGCTGAATATTGATCCAGCATTGATACTGAAGTTTGCATAGGCTTATAATATCAGCCCTTACCACAATATGGTAGGTTTTTTTTCTGCAAAATTACAATAACCCCCATTTCGGACGTTTTTCTATTTCATCCGAAATTTTGATCGATTTTTGTTTGACTCTTTTCACGGTTTTAACCTCTCCGGCTGACACCAGATGAAATGAGGTGCGCAGTCCGTTTCGAAAAGCGTGCAATTTGATTACCGAAAACCGGAAACGCCGGCAAAGTGATAAACCTTAACTCCCGGAGAATCGAATATTTGAAAACAAAACGGACGGCGTCCCAAATATCCCAAGGAAATTCAGAGGCTTTTTTGCCCTGAAAACGGTCCTCTTTTCAATTATGACCGTCCTAATCGCCATTACGACCGTCCTAATCTTCGCGAGGTGCCGAGTGCACTACACATTAGCACGGTCGTAATGGCAAAGAGGACGGTCGTAAATGTTGGAAACGCTCTAAAAAGGTGGAAAAGTACCTTTTTGAGGTCAAAAAAGTGGATTAACATTTGTTTTGTTTCGGATGTCTTTTGATGCTGAAAAATGCGTTTTTTACAATAAGCCCCCCTAAGTAGTTGAAAGTTGAATGTTAAGAGTTGAAAGTTAGAAGAGATCGTAAACGATCCTGTTCCCGCGCTTGACGCGGGATCGCATTAAAACCGACCGTATAAACAACTGATTGATAAGGACCGTTTTATTGCGGCCCCGCGTCAAGCGCAGGGACAGGGCAGTTTTGACACATCCCTAAGCTCTAAAACCGTTCGTTGAAACGAAACGGCAAAAGAGAGCCTGCGGCAGGGGGCTTATTGTAAAAAACGTATTTTTCAGGCTCGAAAGACATCCGAAACCGAACAAATGTTAACCCACTTTTCAGCTGTCAAAAAGAGGCTTTTTCCTATGATCCGGCACCTTATCGCTATGAAGAGGGACTTTATCGCTCTGACCCGGAACTTTATTGCCCCGAAGTCAACCTTCATATAGCACGAAGTCAACCTTCAGAGCGACGAAGCGTTACTTCAAGGCGATTTTCTGCGCACCTCACAGCAACAAGCCTCCAAAATTTCCTTGGGATATTTGGAACGCAGCCCATCTTCATCCGCAAATATTCGATTCTCCGGGAGTTAAGGTTTATCACTTTGTCGGTGTTTCCATCTTTCGACAATCAAATTGCACACTTTTCGAAATGGGCTGCGCACCTCATTTCATCTGTTGTCATCCGAATCGGTTAAAACCGTGAAAAGAGTCAATTCAAAATCGATCAAGATTTCGGACGAAATAGAAAAACAGTCGAAACAGGGGGTTATTGTATATTCGCTTCCATGCCCATGGAAATCAAATTGCATGGGCATGGAAGGCAGAATGGATGGGCATGGAAATATATTTTGTAAATTTATTGTTTTATCACAAATAAGTATTTACATTTGAAACATTGTTAGCTTTAGAACATTTGCTCTGTTCCCAACAAATACAGAGAGTGAGATGGTAATGTTGTTGTATTTGTATTCTGGCAGCTTGCTTTTGACAAGAGAAGTGTGTTGAATAATTTTAACCGATTAATTTAAGAATGATGGTAAATAGAAGTTTTAAGTTTATAAAAAGAGTCTGTATGTTCCTATGTTTAGCTGTATGTTTTGGTTGCGACAGCAATTCTGATAGCGAAGAACAAATAGAGCAAACAGAACAAAGGCCCAACCAGCCGACAGAAGCAATTGAAGCAAATCTCAATTGGAAATTGGCTAAACTTGTAGAAGCTGGGGACGAAATAAAAATACCGGAAGAACTGCTAAAGTCTGAGATAGCATGTGTTATCCAATTTAAGGAGGATGGTACTTTTGATGGACGCATGACTGCAAACGAGATAAACGGTTCGTATGCTTTTAATAAGGAGACAGGAAAAATCGAACTTAAACTTGAAATGCTAACTCAGGTCTTAGATATCCTCTATGGCGATTTTGAAGAGATGTATCTTGATTATCTATTTAAGAAGGTATATTCCTATTCCCAATCTGATGACGGTTTATATCTGTATTTTGGTAAAGATAGTTATTTAAAGTATCAAGCTAAATAAAAAACATGGAAACTTTCCATAACAAAGAAGTTGCTCCGCATCACCCGGCTTTATAACCGGGCTGCGAGCAACCTCGTATTACCTGGGGACAACTTGTCCCTACATCAAAAACTTATTTTATCTATTCGAATCCTGCGTGCTCCCCCTTGATGGAGAAAGAGTCGGCTTCACGTTTCTTCTCTCCAGTGTATATCCATTCGATAGAATCTTCATAGGGTTTGCCATCTTTATTAACGACTGTCTTCACAATGTTCTTTCCATCTGCCAGCGTAACATTATCTATTATATAATGTACGTCCGTATAGCCCTTATGGATGCCGGACAGTTCTTTACCGTTCAGGAAGACTTTCGGTTCACCGATATTGGAATAGACGGTGATGGAAGTCACTTTTTTCTCGCGGTCCACATTGCGGCGTTGCGTCAGATAAAGGACAGGGGCTTCGCTCCAGTTTGCCTTATACCAGAAATAAGAATCTTTCTTTGTCTTGCGGTCGAACGTCACCAGACCTTTCATATTGCGCGCCGGAAGGTCGCCGCGGTTTGCCAGGGGTGTCGCGAAATCGAACGTATTCCACAGGTAAGAGGCAACGATATACGGATGCTTGGCAATCACGCTCCATTGGTATTCGTGCGTCTTCGTCTGGAATGTTTCCGGATAGAACGGTTTTGTCCAGTTAAGCGAATTGTCGAGGTATTCCGTCTGATGAGCTAAGTTGGCGTCCGCTCCATATTCCGTCAGCATCAGTTTCTGATCCGGATACTCTTTTTCCAGGCCTTCCACCCAAGGCTCGATGTCCTGCAATTTCTTTTCGTACCAGCCGAAATAGCGGTTCATTCCCTGAATATCGGCATTCAGGTTGACCGGATGTTCCATGTGTCCGTAGCCATTCACCGAAACCGTGTAGCGGTCCGGGTCTTCCGTCTTCGCCAGGTCGTGCAGCGACTTGGTCAGTTCTTTCGTGTATTCATGTGGGTGATAGACTTCGTTATGCAATCCCCAGACATAGATCGAAGGGTGGTTGAAACTCTGGCGGATCAGTTCGCGAAGCTGGTTGCGGGCATTCTCGGCCTCCTGTCCCGTCACACGGTTGACAAAAGGAATCTCCGCCCAAATGATCAGTCCCAGGCTGTCGCAACGGGAATACAGGTAGTCCGATTGCTGGTAATGGGCAAAACGGACGGTTGTCGCTCCGATATCCATAATGGTAGCCAGGTCGAAGTCGTGGTTTTCATTCTTCAAGGCACTGCCTAATCCCCACCAGTCCTGATGGCGGGTGACGCCATACATCGGATATTTCTCACCGTTCAGGTAGAAACCTTTACCGGCCACGATCTCATACTTACGCAAACCCAATGGCTGGACAACTTCGTCGATCACTTTCCCGTCCTGAACGAGGCGGCTTACGACTTTATACAGGTAAGGATTCTTGCGTCCCTGCCACAGCGTCGGATTCTTGATCTTGAAATCAGCCTCGAATGTCTGGACGCCCTGTGCGGTCAGGTCGAACGACCGGCTATCTGAGGCAACCTGTTTGCCCTCACGGTCATAAACCGTATTCTGCAACGTGAGCGGAGCAGGCTGCAAAGTCCCGTTATCCAGCTTCACTTTAACCTTTACATCGGCTTGTTTCCGGGATACATTCTTCTGGGTAATATAAACACCTGAAGAGGCGCAATCGGTGACGCATATATTATAAGGTTCGGTCACGATCAGCCACACCGGACGATACATGCCGCCATACACGCCGAAGAGCACATGGTTGACCGGAATCACATCCGGACGCGACGCATTGTCGGCCTTCACGATAATCTCATTACTCTCCCCCGCTTTCAGCAGCGTCCCGATCTCACAGGAAAAAGCCGAGTAAGCTCCCTTATGCGTGGCGGCAAGTGAACCGTTCACATACACTTTAGCCGTAGCTCCCACACCTTCGAAACGGAGGAACACGCGTTTCCCTTTCATTTCAGCCGGAAAGAAATATTGTTTTTTGTAATAGGCAGCTCCTTCGTAGAAATTATTGAACTGCATCTGCATGTCTTTCGCATTCCAGGTATGAGGAATCTCCACTTCCGTCCATCCACTCTCCCATTTCGGCGCATTCACCGCTAACTCTTTACCCGCCGGCGCTTTCTTAAATACCCAGCCGGAATTAAACGATTCCACAATCCGGCCTTCAGCCTGCAAGGCAAAACATACGCAGGCCAGCAATAAGGTTAAACTCAATACTCGTTTATTCATGATGTTTTAATTGATTGAAGTGCAAAAATAAGATTATAACCCTTTCAAACCGTGTAAAATCATCTCAATCCTGTTAAAAATCGTCTCCAAATCGTTATCTTTGCAGAATAGAGACGTACGGCCGTGCGTCTCTACTTTTACCAGGTCTAACTTAATTGAAAACTACAAATGATAAACAGACTCTATATTCTCTATATAATACTGGCGATGCTATATGCAAACCCGGCATATAGCATCGATTTTTTCTTCTCCCACCTGGGAGTAGAAAACGGCCTGTCGCAAGTTTCAGTTCTGGATATTTTTCAAGACTCGGACGGATATATCTGGTTCGGAACACGCAATGGAGCCAACCGCTATGACGGCTACGAATTCATTATCTACCAGAACGAAGTAAACAACACCGCGACATTAAGCGACAACTATATCCGGGGATTTGCCGAAGACAGCCGGAAAAACATCTGGATAGGGACCTCGAACGGCGTCAACTGTATCGATTATAAAACAAAGAATATAACCCGTTTCTATCCCCGTAGCATTAATAAGGATTGTACTTCCAATGTCATCAACAAGTTACTGAGACACTCGGACGGGAATGTCTATGCTTTTTGCAGCCGCTATATATTTAAATGTAAAACAGATCAGACAGTCGAGGCTATATCTGCAGACGAGGCAATCGCATCGCCGGTTTACTCCGTTGCCCAGGATAGCCGGGGAGATATCTATGTCGGGACCGAAAACACAGGATTATATATTTATTCCGCCGACTGGAAATTAAAACATCACGTTCTCTCCGGTAATAATGAGGAAAACAACAAACTGCCTGCCGGCACGATCATGGCCATATTGCCGGATAAGGACGGGAATATATGGATCGGCCTGGATGAAAACGGGATCTGCCTTTTCAATACCCGAACACAAACCCTGACCCACCTGCATAAAGATAATTCAGGCCTGAACAACAACAGCATACGCACGCTTGTCTTTTATAACAATGATTCCATTTTAGCCGGTACCTTCGGAGGGCTAAGTATCCTGAATAAAAAGAATCTGACCGTAACGCCAGCCGGCATCGATATATCCGGCAAAGGCGGACTCAGCCACTATTCGATCCACAGCATGCTGATCGACAGGGATCAAACACTCTGGATCGGGACCTATTCCGCCGGGATCAATTACCATAGCCCTTTTTACCGGCCGGTTTCTTATATCACGACAAACGAATATGCCGGGATTATCGGCAAAGGACAAGAAGACAAATACGGAAACATGTGGTTCGCAACGGAAGGAGCCGGATTATTCTGTTACAACCCGCAGAACGGAAAGAAACAGCTCTATCCGATCAAACCGATTCAGGAAGGAAATTATGAAACCAATATAATTAAATCGATTCTGATACAGGGTGATTCAATCTTGTGTTCTACCCACTTCGGTTCGGTCTACCTGTTCTCTATCCGGGACAAACAATACAAAATGTTGTATAACTTCCGGCATAATGACATCTATTCCTTATATATAGACAGCAACAAGCGACTCTGGATTCCGACTAATAGCGACGAGGATCTCGTCATGATAGACAAAGGCAAGCAAATCAATTCGTTTACGGCAAACGGGACGATCCGTTCCTTTAAGCGGATAACGATGATCAACGAAGTCCAGCCTGATCTTTTCCTGTTCGGATCACTCTCCGACAGCCTCTATCTGTATGATATGAAAAGAGAAACTGTCCGTAACCTTACTCCCGAACTACAATCCGACCCTCAACTGGAGAGATTGGGGAATATTACGGCCATCCTGCAAGATCCCAATGGTTATATCTGGATTTCCACTGGTAAGAACGGCTTATACCGTCTGGATACTAATCTGAAACTCCTCAAACATTATCAGAAGGAGGACGGCCTGTCCGTTAGCCAGATCAGTTCGTTGACTATAGATAAGAATCAGAATCTATGGATCGCAACCGGAAGATCATTATATAAACTAAACCGCGAGACAGATACTTTCAGTGAATTGCAAATTGCAGATATACCGCCCCAGGAGTTTACTCTATTCTCGGGCAACAGTGTCTCTTCCGACGGTAACATCTATTTTCCCGGAGATAAAGGAATCCTGTTTTTCGATCCGGACAAAATAATGTTCAACCCCAATATCCCGGAAGTCCATCTTACTTCAATGATCTTAAACAACAAGGAAGAGGTTATCGGTAAGACCGGGAATCAGTCGATCACGCTCGGGGCCAACCAGAATAATATCACATTCAAATACACCGCTTTGAATTTCATTCATTCCGAAAGGAATCAATATGCCTATAAACTGGAGGGAGCCGACCCAACCTGGCACACGGTCGGCAATCGCCGGGAAGCTTACTACAGCAACCTGGCACCCGGAACTTACACTTTCCGGGTTAAGGCATCCAACAACGATGCTGTATGGAATCCGGAAGAAGCCATACTGCACATCACCATAAACCCGCCGTTCTATAAGACATGGTGGGCTTATCTACTGTACATCAGCCTTATCTCTTTCATCATCATCCGTGTTATCCGTTACCAGCACAACAAACATGAACGGGAGCGGGAAATGCATTATAAACAAATGGAACAGGATAAGGTCAACGAATTGCACAAAGAGCGAATGCGTATGTTCACCAATTTCTCGCATGAGTTACGCACGCCTTTAACGCTTATTATCAATCCATTGAACGACCTGATGCAACATGCTTCCTTCTCCCCGGAAGTCAAAAAGGCCCTGCAACTGATTAAAAAGAATACCGGCCGCATGTTACTTCTGGTCAACAACTTAATGGACATTCAGAAATACGAAGCCGGTAAAACGGTCTTGCAAAAAACATGTTTCAACTTCTCTGCTTTCATACAAGAGATGTATCATTCATTCGAAAGCGTCGCCAACAACCGGGAGATTACTTTCACTTTGGAAAATGAATTGCCGGATTCTTACCGGGTATGCTTCGACGAAGCCGAAATCGAAAAGATATTCTTCAACTTGCTTTCCAATGCATTCAAATTTACACCTTCGGAGGGACATATCACCCTTCGCGTCAGCACTGTCTCGCAGGCTGAATGCGAACTGCTCCCGAATTTCCCTTCCCAATACAATTCGATTTTGGTAGAAGGTAAATATCTGTTTATCGAGGTTATCGATACTGGAAAAGGTATCAGCGATCAGGAAGCGGAAAAAATATTCGAGCCTTTCTATCGTTCGCAGGAAGATATACACCGGCAGATATCCGGTACCGGTATAGGTTTAAGCCTGACCCGTTCCATTATCCTGCAACACAACGGCTGTATCTGGACAGTCAGTTCGGAAGAGAAAGGGACACATTTCATGTTTATCCTTCCCGATACAGAGGAACAGGAAGTCACGATATCAGAGGAACCTGTCCTGTCGAAGTCCGCAGAAATCAGCAAGAAATTCAATCTGCTGGTCGAAGAGACAGAAAACAAGAACAAGCAAACAATTCTGCTGGTGGACGACAACCAGGAAGTGCTCCAATACCTGGAGCAACAACTCAACCTCGATTACATCATACTGAAAGCATTCAACGGGAAAGAGGCATTAACTGTAATCGAAGAATCATTCCCGCATATCGTAGTCAGTGATGTCATGATGCCTGAAATGAACGGGCTGGAACTGTGTAAGCGTATCAAAGAAAACCAGAATTACTGCCATATCCCGGTTATACTGCTTACCGCCAAGTCTATGGTATCCCAGATCGAAGAAGGGTTGGAAGCCGGTGCCGACGATTATATCGTAAAACCGTTCCAGGTATCCCTGTTGAAAGCGCGTATCCGGAACATACTTTCCCTGCGCGAGAAGATGAAAACGATCTACGGGGAATCGCTCTCGCTCAAACAACTCGGAGTGGAAGAGCCGAAGGAAAACAATGATTTTCTCAAACAGTACATCGATATTGTAAAGGCCAACATTTCCAATCCGGAACTCGATGTATCCGTCATCTATGAAGCATTAAACATGAGCCGGACTAATTTCTACAGAAAAGTAAAAGCCGTAACCGGTTTATCTCCTATCGAACTGATAAAGAATATTCGTCTTGAGGCAGGGGCTAAACTATTAAAAGAGTCGGACATGAATATTTCCGAGATCGCGCAACATGTCGGTTTCAGTAGCCGTTCCTATTTTGCCCGCAGTTTTAAGGCCGTCTACGGAATGTCGCCGACAGAATATCAGGAAACAGAGTCTCAAAATTCATCAAAATAAATGTTTTTTAGCACGTTGGTATATTTTTATCCCCTTTTGGAATGAAATTACTCGTTCTTGCCTTGCATCTTTCATTCTTTTGACACAAAAAACAAATAGGACCGACAGGTTAAGTATTAATTGTTTAATGTGCTAATAAATTATGAAAGGCATGAACAGACAACTACGAGGGAATTTGCCTCCCAATGAAAAGGCTAACGGAAAGAACAGGTTTCTTTCTTTGCTACTAATCTTTATGGCGTTTATATCCGTACAGGTATATGCGCAAGAAGTAAAAATCACCGGTACGGTAATTGCCGAAGCCGACAAGTTTCCGATTATCGGAGCCAACATTCTGGTAAAAGGTTCGACTATCGGTACTGTTACCGATGCAGACGGAAACTTCTCCCTTGACGTGCCCCAAAACTCCACAATCGTTGTTTCATACATCGGATGTGAATCGCAGGAAATCAAAATCACAGGAGCCAAAACGCTGAACATTGTTTTAAAAGACAATGCCATCGGCTTGGATGACGTAGTGGTAATCGGTTACGGTTCTCAGCGTAAATCAGACTTGACAGGCGGCATCGTGGCTGTGGGCGAAGACAAGCTGAAAATGGTTTCAACAAACAACCTGATGGACAAGCTGGCCGGCCAGATTCCGGGTATGAACGTAACAACCGGCAATGCAAAGCCGGGTGAAGACCAGTCTCTGCGTGTACGTGGTGAAAACTCACTGAGTGCAGACAACTCTCCGCTGATCGTTATGGACGGTATTCCTTACAGCGGTTCTTTGGGAGATATCGATCCGGATATCATCGAGAACATGTCCGTATTAAAAGATGCATCTTCTGCTGCCATCTACGGTTCACGTGGTGCCAACGGTGTAATCCTGATCCAGACAAAGAAAGGTAAAAAAGGCGCACCGACCGTAACATACAAAGGACAAGTCGGTATGCAACAGGCACAGCGCCGCATCGACATGATGAAAGGCGATGAATATGTAAAATATACGCAGGACTACAACCGCATGAAATACGGTTATTCCGGAGATCAGCTTGACCCGCTGACGCTGCTCAACCCGAGCGAACGTACTAACTACCAGAACGGGTCTGAACTGGACTGGCAGGACATCATGTTCCGCAATGCGCTGACAACCAGCCACCAGATTAGTATTTCCGGTGGTACGGATGCAACAACTTACATGGCATCGATCTCTCACCTGAGAGAAGACGGTGTAATGGAGAACACCGGATTAAAACGTACCAACATCGCATTGAACATCACACAGGTATTAAACAAGTGGTTAACCGTCGGAATGGGAACACAAGCCATTCAAAAAGAATTCGGCGGAGAACAGCCTTACTTGGAAGCCGGACTGAAAATGAGTCCTTACGGTATTTACAAAGATGAAAACGACCGTTACGTCGACTATCCGATGGACCAGACTTTGTTCTACAATCCAATGGCAAACATCGACGCAACAAGCGACAAAACAAACCGTAACGTCTTTATTTCCACTTTCGCAGAAATCCAGTTCCCTATCGACGGCTTGTCATTCCGTACAAATTTCGGTTACAACTACCGTAATAACTTTGTCGGATCCTACTACGGAAGAAATACGCTTTCCGGTAAAAAGGTGAATGGGTCTGCCTCTATCGAGAACATCCATTATTATGATTATACATGGGAAAACCTCCTGAAATATAACAAGACATTCGGCTTGCATAAAATCGATGCAACAGCCCTGTTCAGTATGCAGGAAACAACTAAGAAGGAAGCTAAAGAATCGGGCGAGAGCTTTGTAAACGATGATTCCGAATACCACAATATGGCCGGTGCCGAAAAGAATAAGGAAATCACATCCAAACTGACGGAAACAGCCATGTTATCTTATATGTTACGTTTGAACTATTCGTATGCCAACAAGTATTTACTGACGTTGACAGGCCGTTCGGACGGTTACTCTGCATTCGGTGCGAATAACAAATATGCATTCTTCCCCTCTGTGGCTGCAGCATGGAACATTTCTTCCGAAGATTTCATGGAAAGCCAGTCAAACTATATGGATATGTTGAAAGTCCGTTTATCATGGGGTTCCAACGGTAACCAGGCTATCAATGCTTATCAGACACTCGACCGCCTGACACTGACCAACTACATCTGGGGTGACAACGGAACAGTCGTAAACGGTGCTTTCCTGCCTACGAACGGTGTCGGTAACCCGAACCTGAAATGGGAAACTTCACGTACAATCAATGCCGGTATCGACTTCAGTTTCTTCAACGGCCGCCTTTCCGGTAATATCGATATGTATGTGGTAAATACGAAAGATTTGTTGATGAGCCGTACCGTACCTTATATGAACGGTTACAAATCAATCATGGACAACGTCGGTAAAACCCGTAACAAGGGTGTTGAAATCGCTTTAAATTCGATCAATATCCAAAATCAGGAATTCAGCTGGAGCACAAACGTGAACTTCTCCCTGAACCGCGACAAGATTATCGAACTGCGTGGCGACGGAAAAGATGATATCACGAACAAATGGTTTATCGGAGAACCTTTACGCGTGTTCTATGACTACGACGTTATCGGTACATGGCAGGAAAATGAAACTTATGTTGAAAACGGACATACAATCAAATGGGATGCTACAAGCGGAAAATATCTGAATGAAGAAGGTAAAGAATATCAGAAGGGCGCTGTTCCGGGTTCTGCCAAACTGGAAGATAAAGACGGAAACGGTTCAATCACTGCCGACGACAAGAAAATTATCGGTTCCAAACTGCCGAGCTTCCTGTTGTCAATGGGTAACCGTTTCGATTACAAGAATATCTATTTCTCATTCCTCCTGAACGGTGTATTCGGACAAACAAAAGAGTTGCACGACTACAACTTCGACCGTTGGATGCCGACATTCAACTATATCAGTGGAATGGATTACTGGACACCGGAAAACCCGACTAATAAAATGACATCGCCGTCATATGTTCCTTATGACAAACATTCATTCTATAAAAAGGCAAATTATGTAAATGTCAAGAATATCACATTAGGCTATACCTTCCCGAAAACAACTTTAAATGCGATCGGAATCAGTGCCTTGTCTGTTAATGTCAGTGTCAATAACCTCTATACATTCAGTAATATCGACAATTTCCTGAATCTGGATGATAACGATGTTAACAGGAATATCCTTGTAACCTATCCTACTGCCCGTTCTTATATGTTCGGATTAAATCTTACATTCTAAACTTATTAAAGAGAAATAAATTATGAAAAATATATTAGCGGCAGCTGCTGCAACATTTTTATTAGTAACATCCACCGGCTGCTCCGGCTTCCTGGATGAAGATCTGAAAAGTTCACTGGCTCCGGACAATACTTATACAAGCAGCTATGGCTTTGAAGTCGGTGTAACCGGCCTATACGGTTGGGCACGCTCCGAGTTTAACACTTGGGGAGGCGGTACTACAGGAAGTGGTACAACAAGCCAAGGACAGGCTTGTCCGTACGAATCATTCCAGGTTGGAACAGATATCGTCTATGCCGGTCATGGCGACGGTTCGTTGGTACCTTTTGAAAACTTATCCTACACACCGTCCACTACGTTCGTTACGTCTTACTGGAACTGGGGATATGGCTTGATCGCTTCCTCAAATGAAATCCTTGAATATTCGGAAGGAGATGTAAGCTGGGATAAACCGACAGACAAAGCCTACTACCAGGCTGTCGCCCGTTTCTTCCGCGCTTATGCATACCGGTATCTGGTATATCTGTACGGAGATGTTCCTTATGTAGACAAAATCGAGAAAAACTTCCGCATAGACTTCACCCGTACTCCTAAAACTGAAGTATTAGGTAAGATGATCGAAGACTTGCAATTTGCAATCGCAAATCTTCCGGAAGATCCGGACAAAGTGGAAGTCGGCCAGCTGACAAAATGGGCCGCTCAACACATGCTGTCGGAAGTTTATCTTATGGCAGGTAAATATGCTGAAGCAGAAGCGGCAGCCAAAGCAGTTATCGACTGTGGCTACTTCAATCTGATGACTTCACGCTTCGGTGCCGATAAAGATCAGCAGGGAGATCCGTTCTCCGATATGTTCAAAGAGTATAACCAGAACCGTACTTCCGGAAACAAGGAAAGTATCTGGGTTATGCAGCTTGAATATAATACAACCGGTGGTGGTGGAGAATATGAAGACTGGACAAAACGCGCCTGGGTTCCCAAATACTACAATGAAGACGGTTTCGTATTGGCTGATACTTTAGGAGGTCGTGGCCTGGCACAGATCGTTCCGTTTAAATGGTGGATCGAAAGCAGTGATTTCTTTGCTGCAACCGATATCCGTAACTCTGAATATAACATCAAGAGAAACTGGTATTACAACGATGTCACCTCTGATAAATATGGAAAGAAGGCTGATTTTACAGATGATACCTGGTCGAAACTTACCTTATTCCCGGCTGTAACCAAGTTCTTCTACGGAAAAGCAGATAACCTGAGCTACGGTGGTAACAACAAAGACCGTATGAAATTCCGTTTAGCTGAAACATACCTGCTGTTAGCAGAAGCTCGTTTGATGCAAAACAATGCACAAGGTGCTGCAGAAGCAATCAACGTGATCCGCAAACGTGCAAATGCCCCTGAGATTACAGCAAACCAAGCAACAATCGACTTCCTACTGGATGAACGTATCCGTGAGCTGGTCGGAGAAGAACTGCGTCGCTTCACTTTAGTCCGCACAGGCAAGCTCGTTGAACGCGTAAAGAAATACAATCCGTATAGCAGCACGATGGATGAGCACAACACTTTGTGGCCGATCCCGCAGACAATCATCGACTCTAACACAGGCGCTGAATTCCCGCAGAACCCTGGGTATTAATTTAGGATTCCAATACCTACACACTTATATTGAAAGGAGCTATGCCGCAGGGTATAGCTCCCTTTCTTTTTATAGGCGGAAGGGGTTTGGTACGTTTTTGAATCATTTTGAGATGATATTATTATACCAGGAGCCTTATCTTTCTTATTTTTGATGCAGAATTAAAATGATTAACACCAAGATTACAGTATCATGAAAACAATCAAGTATCTATCGGCAGGCTTATCTATTTGTGCCTGCACCTGTTTAGTAAATAATATGCCAACGAAAGCAGAGACCTCCAGCCCTGCCGTTACTGTCACTACCGGCAACTGGAACCGGCAAAGCGTAATGGACGTTGCCCGCAAGGTTGCCGACTGGCAGATCAAAGATTATCCCGATAATCAATACGCCAAGAGCGAACCGCGCGGTTGGGTGCCCGGCGCACTCTACATGGGAATGTACGACTGGGCGGAGCTCAGCAACGACAATACCTATTACGACTGGCTGCGGAAAATATTCAACCGCCAGAGCTGGCAGGTCGCCAACCGGATGTACCATGCCGACGATGTCTGTATCGCACAAACCTATATCGATTTCTATAACAAGGAAAAGAATGAGAACATGCTGAAGCCGACCATTGCCCGTGCGGACTGGGTCGTAAACAACCCCTCTAACGGAAGCATGGACCTGGACTATAGCAAGGGCAGCACGATCGAACGCTGGACCTGGTGCGACGCGCTCTTCATGGCACCGGGCGTCTATACACGCCTCTACACGCTGACCGGCAACCGTAAATATATGCACTTCGCAGACAGCGAGTTCCGCGCAACTTATAATTACCTGTACGACAAAGATGAACATCTGTTCTACCGCGACAGCCGCTATTTCGACCAGCGGGAAGCCAATGGTAAAAAAGTATTCTGGGGACGCGGTAACGGTTGGGTGATCGGCGGTCTGGCCGAGATATTGAAAACACTTCCGGCCAACGATACCGAATATCGCCCCTTCTACCTCAGCCTCTTCAAGGAAATGAGCGAACGCCTCGCCGGATTGCAGGGTAAGGACGGTTACTGGCATGCCAGTCTGCTGGACCCGGACAGCTATCCTTCACCCGAAACAAGTGCGACAGGATTTGTCGTTTACGGACTGGCCTACGGAATCAACCAGGGCTATCTGCCGGCAGACCAATATCTGCCTATCGTCAAAAAAGGTTGGGAAGCATTGGTGGCCGCTGTCGAAGCAGACGGCAAGTTAGGTTGGGTACAACCTGTAGGAGCCGATCCGAAGAAGGTGACGCGCGAGATGACGGAATTGTATGGCCCGGGCGCATTCCTGATGGCCGCATGTGAAATTTACAAATTAGCAGACAAATAATGCTCCGGTACAAAGTATATTTACTCTTGGTGCTCCTCTCCTGTTCCCTGCCTGCATTCTCCACTGCGGACGGAGTGGATTCGTTACGCCAGATACAGATCAACGACCTGAAGACACAGATCGGGTGGGTAAACCCGTCTGCCATGCGAGCCTATCTGGACGATACGAAACAGTCCTTAGGTGATAAATCCACCACGCTTTACCAGAAACTTTCCGAGCTGGAAGCACTCCTGCCGGAAGTACGGCAAGCGCTTTCCGCCACAGCCTCCGACGAGGCGATCGGCAATGCCCGGAAGCTGCTGGCGCTGAAACGGGAGATCATGCTTACCAACCCGTTGTTGGACGTAGATCGTATAGTAGCCGCCCGCTACCGCCTGGGCAATAAAGCCCGCAAGGCTATGGGGCCCTCGATGGGAACTTCGACGGCAAACTACAACTCGCTTTTTTCCAATTCACGCAAAGGATATGATGCCGAGATTGACATCCTGTCCGACCTGCGGGGCGAGGTCAAGAGCGAACGCATCTACAAGCCGGAAGCCGACGTGCCCGTCTCCGACATACAACTGCACTGGGACGCCGACCGCCTGCTGTTCTCCTCCCTCGATGCGAACCGGAAATGGCAGATATACGAAATAAAGACCGACGGGACGGGCCTTCACCAAAAGATTACAGTCGATGAGCCGGATCTGGAATTTTGCGATGCAAACTACCTGCCGGACGGAAAGGTGGTTGCCACGACCAATATAGGCTATAACGGCGTGCCCTGCGTACATGGCGACGATGTGGTTGCCAACCTGGTCTCTTACGATCCCGAGACACGCAACTTGCGCCGCCTGACATTCGACCAGGATGGCAACTGGTCACCAATCGTGATCCCGAACGGCCGCATCATGTACACCCGTTGGGAATACACCGACCTGACACACTATTTCTCCCGTATCGTGATGCACATGAATCCTGACGGAACGGAGAACAAAGCGCTTTACGGCAGCGGTTCCTACTTTCCGAACAGCACGTTCGACATGAAACCGCTCTCCAAGCACAGCAGCCGCTTCGTCGGCATCATCTCCGGACATCACGGCACGGCGCGTTCGGGGCGGCTCGTCATCTTCGACCCTGCCAAAAGCCGTAAAGAGGAAAAAGGGATGATACAGGAACTCCCGTTCAAAGACCGTCCGATCGTCCCGCTTATCAAAGACGAACTGGTCAAAGGAGTCTGGCCGCAGTTTATGAAACCGTTCCCGCTGAACGAGAAATATTTCCTGGTTGCCTGTAAGCCGGCGGAAGATGCGCTATGGGGAATCTATCTGGTCGATGTGTTCGACAACCTGACCTTGATAGCCGAACAGGAAGGCGAAGGGCTGACCGCTCCTATCCCATTGGCTAAACGCGAAACGCCTCCCGTCATCCCGTCGAAGATCAAGCCGGGCAATAAGGAAGCGACCGTTTTCATACAGGACATCTATGAAGGGGAAGGCACACAGGGCATCCCGCGCGGGACAATCAAATCGCTCCGCATCTTCGCTTACGAATACGCCTATATCCTGGCTCCGTCCGATCACGACGCACAGGGCATACAAAGCGGATGGGACATCAAGCGTGTGTTAGGCACAGTTCCGGTAGAGGAAGACGGTTCAGCGCTTTTCACCATCCCTGCCAATACTCCTGTCTCCATCCAGCCGTTGGACAAAGACGGGGCGGCCGTGCAATGGATGCGCAGTTGGTTGACGGGTATGCCGGGCGAGATCGTTTCCTGCATCGGTTGCCATGAGGACCAGAACACCATGCCTATTCCCAAGCGTACAATTGCTTCGGCCAAACAGGCGCGCCGGCTGGAAACACCGGAAGGCGGCGTCCGTCCTTTCACGTTCCGTCTCGAAGTACAACCGGTACTGGACCGAAACTGTGTCTCCTGCCACGATGGGACAACCGCCGAACCCGATTTCCGTAAAGACCGGATGGTCACCTACAAACGGGGAATACTGACGAAGATCAACAAGCAGTTCGACCAGAGCTATCTGAACCTGCATCCATACGTTTACCGGCAGGGGCCGGAGTCGGACATCTACGTCCTGAAACCGGCGGAGTTCCACGTCAGCAACAGCGAACTGATCCGTATCCTCCAAGCCGGACATCACGGCGTGCAGGTCCCGGACGAAGATATGCGCACGCTCTACACCTGGATCGACCTGAACGCCCCCTACTCCGGAGCGTTCACACAGATCGACCTGAAACCGGAGTCGCCCAAGAACCAGGTAGAACGCCGGATGGAACTGGCGGAGAAATACAGCGGCGTACGGGTAGACTGGCAAAAAGAGATTGCCGACTATGCCGATTGGCTGAAAGAAAACAAGACAGCCCAGTTCCCGCGCTCGACGCGGGATCGCAAAAGCACCGCATCTTCTTCCAAGCTCGCATCCATGCAACCCCGCGTCAAGCGCGGGGAGAAGACCAGTGCGACCCGCCGTCTGACCATCGCCCCCGACGTACACATCGACCTGGTTTGGATTCCGGCCGGCAGCTTCGTGATGGGCAACAACCGGACGCCGGCAGCTTCCCCCGCTTTCAAAGCAGATGTGAAGAAAGGCTTTTGGATGAGTACGACCGAGATTACGAATAAGCAGTTCTGCACGCTCTTTCCGGAACACGACAGCCGCTACATCGGACAGACCTGGAAGGATCATACAACACCCGGCTATCCGGCCAACCGACCGGATCAGCCCGTCGTACGTGTCAGCTGGGAAGAAGCCAACGCATTCTGCCGCAAGATCAGCGAGAATTTGAGCTGTAAGGCTTCGCTCCCGACAGAGACACAGTGGGAATGGGCGGCACGGGCCGGAAGTGCGGATGATTTCTGGTTCGGCTCTATCAACAGCGATTTCGGCAGCTACGAAAACCTGGCGGACAGTACAACCGTAGACCTCGCCGTAACAGGCGTAGACCCCAAACCGATGCGCCCGACCGATCCGATGCGCCGGTTCTGGGACTTCCTGCCGAAGGTGTTGAACGTGAACGACCATCAACTGATCAGCTGCCCGGTTGCCTCTTACCATCCCAATCCCTGGGGATTATATGATATGAACGGAAATGTGGCGGAATGGACGGCATCCGGCTACGTCCCTTATCCCTTGAAGGAAAAGGGGAACTACCCGGAAGCAGAAAAGCGGGTTGTGCGCGGCGGTTCCTGGCGCGAACGTCCCCAATACTCCACTTCGGCTGTCCGCAAGGCGTATCTGCCCTGGCAACGGCCGATGAATGTCGGGTTCAGGATTATTGTAGAGGATGCGGACTTGTAATTATGGATAGTGATTCATTTTAATTACATTTGTCTCATCATTATAACAATTGAAATATGAAGATTATCACATACAACGTAAACGGACTGCGTGCCGCCGTCGGAAAAGGACTTCCCGAATGGCTCGCCCGGGAACTTCCCGATGTGCTTTGCCTGCAGGAAACCAAGTTGCAACCGGATCAATTCCCTGCCGAACCGTTCGAGGCGCTTGGTTATAAGGCATGGCTCTATAGTGCACAGAAAAAAGGATACAGCGGTGTCGCAATCCTGAGCCGCCGGGAGCCGGACCATGTGGAGTACGGAATGGGAATCGAGAAGTACGACAATGAAGGGCGTTTTATCCGGGCGGACTTCGGAGAGCTGTCGGTTGTCAGCGTCTACCATCCTTCGGGAACGAGCGGCGACGAGCGGCAGAGCTTCAAGATGGAGTGGCTGGAAGATTTCCAAAGCTATGTGGTGGAACTGCAAAAATCACGCCCGAAGCTGATTCTCTGCGGCGACTACAATATCTGCCACGAAGCGATCGACATCCACGATCCGGTGCGCAATGCCACGAACAGCGGTTTCCTTCCGGAAGAGCGCGAATGGATGACCCGTTTCCTGAATGCCGGCTACGTCGATACGTTCCGCCTGCTCCATCCGGACAAACAAGAATATACATGGTGGAGCTACCGGTTCGGCGCCCGCGCTAAAAACAAAGGATGGCGTATCGATTATTGCATGGTCAGCGAACCGCTGAAACCACAGGTTGATGCCGCCTATATCCTGAACGAGGCGGTCCATTCGGATCATTGCCCGGCAGTGATAGAAGTTAAGGATTGAACTAATCAGGCGTATTGGTTCTAAGCAATAGGGTACCTGTGGTTCTAACCAATCAACCGTATTGGTTCTAAGCAATAGGGTGCCTGTGGTGGTAAGCAATAAGGCACCTGTGCTTTTCAACCTTCTATCATCGCCTTTACGGCCTCCATGTATGCGGCCAGACGGGTACTTTTGAGGACTTTCTTTCTTAATTTCTTTTCGGCATCAGGTAGTAGATAATCCCAAACGGTTTTGATTTTATCCAGTACCTGATGCTCTCCACCTTCCAGACGGGAACTGTAGCTTTCCAGCAACAACGCATGAAAAGCATGCAGTTTATCCTTCTTTTCCTGCACGGATAGAGAAACACCGGACGAATACTCGGCTGCCAACCAGGGAAAAGCGAGCAAGCCGCGTCCTAACATCACGCCTTTCAGACGGGGGAAGCGGGCGGTTATCGAATGAATATCCGCAAGTGTATGGATATCTCCGTTATAAAACAACGGATGGATGCATAGGTTGTAGAAGCGGGAGAAAGCATCTTCGTCCGTAGCGCCTTTATACTGCTGCGTGCCAATCCTCGGATGGAGCGTCAGGTGCGTGAGCGGCAATTCGTTCAGGAAAGGTAAAAGAGCCTGCGCCTCATCTACCGAATCCCACCCTAAGCGCAGCTTGACGGAAAACCGGATATCCGGAAATTCACAGATTGTTTCCAGCATCTTCTTCGCCTCATCAGGATAAGGCAATATCCCGGCTCCCCGGTGCAGCCGCGCCTGCATGGGGAAAGGACACCCCATGTTTATATCGGCACGCCGGTAGCCGCGCTCCCTAAACAAGGTGGCAATCCGACGAAACTCTTCGGGTGAAGAGGCTATCAACTGAGGGACGACCGGAGCCGACAGATTCCCTTCGGGGGCGATATCGCGAAGCTCCTTATTCCGGAAACCCTCCCTTTCCAGACGGACAAAAGGGGTATAATAGGCTTCGACTCCACCGAAGACTTGCGCATGAGCTTCTCTATACACCGAATCGGTATATCCCTGCAAGGGGGCAAAATGGATTGTATAAGGCATCAGGGAAACATTTCTAAGAAGAGTGAATGAAGACGGGCTTTCGCCAACTCGAAATCCTGCGCTGCGCCCAACTCCTTTTCCAGGGAGGTGACACCTTTGTCTTTAAAGCCGCAGGGGTTGATCAAGGAGAAATAGCTCAGATCGGTATTGATGTTCAATGCAAAGCCGTGCATCGTCACGAAGCGGCTGCTTTTCACGCCGATCGCACATATCTTACGCGCTTTCCCCGGCACATCGGGATCGATCCAGACGCCTGTCGCACCCGGCAACCGTTCGCCTTTGATGCCGTAAAGAGCGAGGAAACGGATAATCGTCTCTTCCAATATGTCGATATATTGCTTCAATCCCAACTTCCAGCAATCGAGGTCGAAGACCGGATAGCCGGTGATCTGTCCGGGGCCGTGATAAGTGATATCTCCTCCGCGGTTGATATGATAGAAAGAGATGCCACGGTCGGCAAGCAGCTCTTCCGGGATCAGCAGATTGGCATCTTTCCCGCTTTTGCCGATTGTCAACACCGGCAGGTGTTCACAAAAGAACAGATGGTTTTCGGCGGAACTGTTTTGTGCCTTCGCTTCCAGCAAAGCATTAAAAGCGGCCGTCTGGCGTTCCAGCGCATTCTCATACTCGATGCGTCCGAGGTCGTGATATACAAAGTGATTCATATGATTACCATTCTTGTGTAAATACATTTGCATCTGCCCGCAGCTTCTTCCGTTTGCGCACTTTCTTACTACCGGATTCGGGATCGGGATCACCACTGTCGTGCCCCATTTCGATCTTGAGCAACTTGCCCATGAGCGACATGATCTTCGCCTGCCGCTTCAGCATATAGGGAGATGGTTTTGCCGAATTGAACCGGCGGGGATTGGGCAGTGTGGCGGCAATCAGAGCCGCTTCCGCTTTCGTCAGTTTATAGGCTGGCTTCTTGAAATGCGCCTGTGCGACTGTTTCGGCGCCATAAATACCGTCGCCCATTTCGATCGAGTTCAGATAGACTTCCATGATGCGTTCCTTTCCCCATATCCATTCGATCAGGACGGTGAAGTAGGCTTCTATCCCCTTGCGCAGATAGGTCTTTCCGGGCCAGAGGAATACATTCTTGGCTGTCTGCTGCGAGATTGTGCTGGCGCCGCGTACACGTTTGCCTTTCTCGGCATCGGCACGGGCTTTCTGGATTTGTGTCATATCGAACCCGTGATGATCGAGAAAGAGGTTGTCTTCCGAAGCGACAACTGCCTGCGCCAAAGGCTGGGCGATCTTTTTCATCGGAACCCACTTATGCTCCAGCTTAAAGGGCTTACCGTCCTGAAACTGCTCATACATCCGGATAAACATCAGCGGAGTATAATAGACAGGAACAAACTTATAAGCCACGACAGCCAGCAAACTGGATATAAACAGGAACAACAGCAGGTTCCGGCTCCATATTAATATTTTCTTCAGTATGTGCATTTATATTTATCCGATCTATTCTGCCGGCAAACTTACTGAATTATTTCCAATACTGTTCCATCTGTTCCAATGTCTTTCCTTTCGTTTCGGGCACAAACTTCCAGATAAACAAGGCGGCCAGGATTCCCATGATACCGTAAATCCAGTAGGCCATGCCATGATTGAACGTTTCCGTCAGATACTGGTTCTTATCCAACATCGGGAAGGTCCAGGAAACAAGGAAATTGGCGATCCATTGCCCGGCAACGGCAATGCTCATCACCGTCGAACGGATCGTATTCGGGAAAATCTCTGCCAGCAACACCCAGCAGACTGGTCCCCACGACATGGCAAAACCAGCCGTATAGACCAACATACAAACCAGCGAACCGACACCGACGGAATGCGTATAGAACGTCGTCCCCAGAACCATCATCGAGACAGCCATAATCAAAGCCCCGATAATCATCAGCGGGCGGCGTCCGAACTTATCAACCGTAAAGATAGCCAACACGGTAAAGGACAGGTTCACAGCTCCCACCACGATCTGCTGCAACAAAGCGGCATCGGTAGCGGCTCCCATCGTCTTAAATATCTCCGGCGCATAATAGAGCACGACATTGATCCCGACAAACTGCTGGAAACCGGACAACAACACGCCGACAAGAATAATCAGCATCCCGAAAGAACGGATCGGGAACACTAACGACACGAAGAAACTGCCGATCAGGGCAATCTCCAGCGCACTTGTATTACCGGCCAGTTCCAATGCCCCGTATGAAAGCAGGAACAACACCAGCCACATCCCCATAAACAGGAAATAAGGACGCATGGAAGGTTCCTGTCTCTTGAAACTTTCCTTGATCTCTTCCAGTTCGGGGCCAGCACTCTCCTTCCCCATCAAACGGTTCAGGACAGACAAGGCCTTCTCCGTCTTCCCGCGCATCACCAGATAGCGGGGAGTCTCCGGCACAAACATCAGCAGGACAAAGAAAAGCAAGGCCGGGATAATCTCGGACGCAAACATCCAGCGCCAGCCTATCGAATTGAGCCACGCAGCATCTCCCTGCAAGGCAATACTGTAGTTCACAAAGTAGACAACAAGCATACCGAAGATAATGGCAAACTGGTTCCACGACACCAAGTTTCCCCGCCTGTCGGCAGGCGCCATCTCGGCGATATACATCGGAGAGACCATGGATGCCAGGCCGACACCAATGCCCCCGAGAATACGATAACACACAAAAAGATACATAAAAGTATGATCTCCGCTCCCCGGCATCCCGACGAAGAGTTCCGGCCATGCCGAACCGACAGCCGATAACAGGAACAGCACGGCAGCCAGAATAAGTGTCGGCCTCCGTCCATAGCGCTGACTGATCCAGCCGGCAAAAGATGCGCCCAGGATGCAACCGATCAGGGCACTGCTCACAACAAAACCTTCCAACGCATTTGCCTGGTCTAAAGGTAATCCGAAAGGTTCAATAAAGAATTTACGCAGCGATTCGACCGTCCCGGATATCACTGCCGTATCATATCCGAATAGTAATCCACCCAGTGTGGCTACCAGGGTGATACCAAAGATGTAGTTGTTATTTTTCACGATATAGATTCTAATTATCGGCGTGTTGTAGAGATGCACGGCCGTGCATCTCTACGCACCGACAAATTATAATTTATTAAATATACTGATTGATAATCATCTCATACAACTCCTGCTTGCCGCTGATCTGCTTCGGTTCGTCGCCGGCAAGGGCAATTGTGCGCAGGTCTTCGAGAAGGAGTTTGCCGTCTTCGAACTTCTTGCCGTCGCCCTGGTCGAAGCTGGCGTAACGTTCGGCACGCATCTTCTTGTAATCAGAATGTTCCAGGATATCGGCAGCTGCCATCAAGGCACGTGCAAACGAATCCATACCGCCGATATGGGCCAGGAAGATATCGTCGAGGTCAGTCGAGTTACGACGGGTCTTCGCATCGAAGTTCGTACCTCCGGTTGTCAGTCCGCCCGCTTCCAGGATAACCAGCCAGGCCTGTGTCAGTTCGTAAATGTCTACGGGGAACTGATCCGTATCCCAACCATTCTGATAGTCGCCTCTATTTGCATCGATGCTGCACAGCATACCGGCATCGGCAGCAGCCTGAAGTTCGTGTTCGAATGTATGGCCGGCCAATGTAGCATGGTTCACTTCAATGTTGATAGCGAAATCCTTGTCGAGGCCATAGTGGCGCAGGAAGCCGATCACGGTTTCCGTATCTGCGTCATACTGATGTTTGGTCGGTTCCATCGGCTTAGGTTCCACCAGGAAAGTACCCTTGAAACCATTCTTGCGGGCATAATCGCGTGCCATTGTCAGCATCATGGCCAAATGATCCTTTTCACGTTTCATATTGGTGTTCAGCAGGCTCATGTAGCCTTCGCGTCCGCCCCAGAATACATAGTTCTCTCCACCCAGCTCGATACAGGCGTCGATTGCATTCTTGATCTGCGTACCGGCACAAGCGACAGCCGGGAAATAAGGATTGGTAGCCGCTCCGTTCATATAACGTTTATGCCCGAATACATTGGCTGTAGACCACAACAGTTTCTTTCCGGTTGCTTCCTGGTGTTGTTTGGCGAATCCCACCATCGTATGCAGGTCCTTTTCAAATTCGGCCAGTGTCGGAGCTTCGTCCACCACGTCCACATCATGGAAACAATAGTACGGGATACTGCACTTGGTCATAAACTCGAAAGCAGCATCCATTTTATATTTAGCGCGGGAAATACGATCCGCTGCGGTATTCCAGGGGAATGATTTTGTGCCACCGCCAAACTGGTCTGCGCCTTCCGCGCACAACGTATGCCAGTAAGCCATTGCAAAGCGGAGGTGATCTTTCAAGGTCTTGCCCATTACGACCTTGTTTTCATCATAATAATGAAAAGCCATCGGATTCTTCGACTCACGTCCTTCAAACTCTATTTTCCCGATTCCAGGGAAAAACTCTTTTTCACCTTTAAAATAATTCATGATACTCGTTATATTTAATCAATTAAACAATTCTACATTTACAAATATGGAGCTACTCCAACGCTTTCTCCAGCCTTTCCTTCCATATCTCAAAAGCACCGCAATATTTATCCGCTTTCAGACCGTCGGGTTCTATCACACTGATCTTTTTCAGGGAAGCGAACGCTTCTTCCGCCGAAGTGTAGACACCCGCACCGATACCGGCTCCTTTAGCTGCCCCGGCAGCTCCGTTCGTGTCATAAAGTTCGATCACCGTTCCGGTCACACCGGCCAGCGCATCCCGGAAGATCGGACTCAGGAAGAGATTCGCATTTCCGGCACGGATTACTTCGATATCGATTCCCATTTCATTCATGATATCCATACCGTATTTGAAGGAGAAGACGATGCCTTCCTGGGCGGCACGAGCGATATGGGCTTTGTTATGAATATTGAAATTCAGCCCATACATAGAGCAATCCACCGGCTTGTTCTGTAACATACGTTCCACACCGTTCCCGAAAGGCAGGATCGACAGGCCTTCCGAACCGATCGGCACGGTTGCCGCCAATTCATTCAGTTCCGGATAGCTGATCCCTTCGGGAGCCACATTACGCTTGATCCATGAGTTCAGGATGCCCGTTCCGTTAATGCATAACAGCACGCCCAGGCGGGTCTGTTCATCCGAATGGTTGACATGCGCAAATGTATTCACACGTGACAAAGTATCATAATTCACCTTGCCGTTCACACCATATACGACGCCCGACGTTCCGCCTGTAGCTGCGATCTCACCCGGATTCAGCACATTCAATGATAAAGCATTATTCGGCTGGTCGCCTGCACGATAGGTAACAGGCGTCCCTTTCTTCAACCCCAGTTCCGAAGCGACGGAGCCGAGCAATTCGCCCTGCAGGCCGAAAGTCGGACGGATATCCGGTATCAGGTCTTTACTGAAGCCGAAATAACGCATCAACTCTTCCGACACCCTGTTATTCCGGAAATCCCAGAAGATACCTTCCGACAGGCCGGAAACAGTCGTCACGATATCGCCCGTCATACGCATGGCAATAAAGTCGCCGGGCAACATGAATTTATACACCTGTTCAAATATGTGCGGCTCAAGCTCCTTGACCCATGCCAATTTGGAGGCGGTGAAGTTTCCGGGGGAATTCAGCAGGTGCGTCAAACACTGTTTCTCGCCAATCGACTTGAAAGCACGCTCGCCGTAAGACACGGCCCGGCTGTCACACCAGATAATAGACGGACGCAAAACCTGCATCTTCTTATCCACCAACACAAGCCCGTGCATCTGGTAAGAGATACCGATCGCCTCGATCTCAGTTCCTTTGATCCCGGCTTTCGAGATCGCCCCTTTTATGGCTTCTTTCAGAAATATCCACCAATCATCCGGATTCTGCTCTGCCCATCCGGGACGTACGGCATTGATCACCGCCTCTTCTTTCGGATAAAAATCGGAAGCAATCGTCAGTCCCGTATCCTTATCGACAATTGAAGCCTTCACCGAAGAGCTTCCGATATCACAACCTAATAAACACATATTATTATTTTATATCTTGTTAAAATTCGAATGTAACTTATTATACTTTATCCTGTCGAACCGGAAATAGCGAGCTGCCCGGTGGTTTACACCTGTTTCCGTTTCATCTGTCTGCACGATATACTCCATCGTAGACATTTTCTTACGGAAATTACGGACATCGACCTCCTTATCGTAAACGATTTCAAAAATACGCCGCAACTGATAAGCGGTAAACTTCGGAGGAAGGTAGTCGAAGACAATGCCCGGCTCGCGATCCACCCAATCCCGTATCTCTTGCCTGGCAGCTTCTATGATTTCTTTATGGTCGAAGGGCAAATGAGGCAGTTCGTTAACCGGAGCCCAGATCAGGGTATCGGACTTCTCATCCATCGTCGTCTTTTTCCCGATCTTGCACAACGCCAGGTAAGCAACCGTCACGATCCTTGAAATCTTCATTTTGGAAGCATTTTCCAACCATTGTACGTCTTCTTTATTTTTTGTCCGGGCGGGAGAGCCGAAACTCCGGAACTGTTTCAGGGCAACGCGCTTCAAACCGGTCGCTTCGTTCAGCACACGATAGGCAGCCGTGTCCAAGTCTTCACTTTCGTAAATCAAGCTCCCCGGCAGTTTATAATGTTTTTCATCACTGCCGGCCACCTGCCTTTCGACAAGCAACACACACAATTTATCTTCGTTTGTCCCTAATAATACGCAATCTACCGAAACATGCGGGTAAAACATTTCTTTCTTATTTTTCTGTGTTTCCATAATATCGTAATAAAGATTTATCGCAAATATAAACTTTAAAACAATATCAGACATAATGTATTTATAACAATATGTATCAAGGATGATTTAAACCCGGATATTTAACATACATTACCACGCGCGAAAAAAAAGGGCTCATGCTTCTAACATTTATTTAATACATTTGTTCTTTTAAAAAGACAAGACATGGATTTCAAGCATCTACAATTCTCTCTCCGTATGTATTGGGCGAACATGAAAGGTTTGCTGAATATGATTGCAGAAGGGATTATACTTATCGCCTCGATCGCCACCCTCTTTACGCTGGTCTACCAGTTCGGATTCAAATATTCAGTTCACGTCACCCATATGCTGGAAACAAGCCGGATTTATCTGTTGCTGGCATTTTTCACAGGGATTTCGCTCCGGTACATTTTGAAGTTCAAAGAGATCATACAGGAGAAATTGCTCTATCTGGATATAGGAATCTATTTTTTCCTGTTCGCCGTTCTGTCGGGGAAGGTGTTTTTCAAGGAGGCGATCCATCAATCGCTGCCCTACCTGAGCTTTCTGACAGAACCGCTGTTTATTTATTTCCTGCTGTTGCTGTTGAGCGTCATCCACCTGTCGCGGCAGACTTTCACCTTGCTGCAAAGCCATATAAAGCCGTCTTTCCTGTTCCTGCTAAGTTTCGTATTTGTCATTCTGGTCGGTTCGGGACTGCTGATGCTGCCTAACGCCACGGTTCACGGCATCCACTTCATCGACGCCTTGTTTATATCAACGACTTCCGTTTGCGTCACCGGACTGACAACGGTTGATGTGGCCACGACTTTTACCCAGACAGGGCATATCATCATCATGTTCCTGATTCAGATAGGCGGGATCGGAGTCATGACCTTTACCAGCTTTTTTGCTTTGTCTTTTATGGGACATTCTTCTTTCAGCAGCAAGCTCGTCCTGAAAGATATGCTCAACGAAGACCGGATAAACGGGCTTTTCCGGGTAATCCTCAACATCCTGTTCGTGACCCTTTTCATCGAAGGAGTCGGCGCGTACCTGATCTATATGGATGTGAAAGGTTCTCTGCCGGGAGGGATGCAGGAAGAGGTATTCTATGCCGTGTTCCATGCAGTCTCGGCATTCTGTAATGCGGGAATATCGACCCTGAGCGGAAATATGTACGACCCGCTGGTGATTCACAAATACAATCTGCATGTCTGGATCTCCCTGCTGATCATATTCGGAGGCTTGGGATTCCCGATCGTTTTCAACTATCTGAAACTATTGCGGCATTTACTTGTCAACAGCTTCAAAATCCTTATCGGACAGCAGAAACATTACATTCATACACCGCGTATTATCAATATCAACACGTATATCGTAGTAATCAGCACACTGGTATTGCTGGCCGGCGGAACAGTTTTCTATTACCTGCTTGAAATGAATAACACACTGGCCGGATTGCCGTTCAGAGGACAGCTTGCCAATGCGTTCCTGGGAGCCACGACGCCCCGTACGGCAGGTTTTTGTGTAGCGGACATGAGTTCGCTGACCTCCGGCACACTGATGTTGACGTTGATCCTGATGATCATAGGAGCAGCTCCCATGTCGACCGGCGGAGGCCTGAAAGTGACAACCGTATGTGTCGCCTTACTGACAGCCCGCAATGCCGCCCGGGGAAAAGAGAATGTGGAAATCCGTAAACGTGAAATCTCCCGGGATACCATACGCAGGGCTTTCGCGACGATTGTTTTCTATTTCTGCTGGTTGGGCCTGGCAGTATGGCTCTTGTCCGTCACGGAAAAAGGCGCATCGGTATTTACACTGACATTCGAAACGGTGTCTGCACTCAGTACAGTCGGGCTAAGCCTGAATTTCAGCCCGATGCTAAGCCTGCCGGGAAAGCTGATCATCATCTTTACCATGCTGGTCGGCCGTATCGGCATACTGACCTTCTTCATCAGTTTCAGCAAAGAATATAAAAAGAAGAACTACACATATCCACAAGAGAATATATTAATGTAACATAAGCTATACAGTATGAAATATTTAGTAATCGGATTAGGAAACCTGGGACGTGCCATCGCTGAAAGCCTGACACGCATCGGTAATGAAGTGATCGGCGTCGACGTCGACCAGCATAAGATCGAAGCCGTAAAGCATACGATCTCGGGAGCGATCAGTCTCGACACGACAGACAAGGACGCACTGAATACCTTGCCGCTAAACGAAATGGATGCGATCTTCGTCACCTTCGGCAAAGATTTCGGAACCTCCATCCAAACGGTTGCGATGCTTAAAAATCTGGATGCAAACAAGCTGGTCGTACGGGGAATCTCTCCTATCCATGAAGCGGTAATCCGCTCGATCGGTGTGACCGAGATTATTACGCCGGAAGATGATTTTGCAGGCATGTACGCCTCCCAATCTTTATTTGGGAAACGGTTCAAACAATGGTACAGAGTGACAGACACCCATCACCTGTATAAAATAAAAGCGCCCGCCACCTTCGTCGGGCAGACTTTACAGACGATAGACCTGGAAGAAAATTTCGGCGTGCGCCTTGTCGGCATCGAACGCCCCAAAGAAGAACGCAACCTGATCGGACTGAAACAAATCCAATTTTCCGTGATCAGCAAAATCACCGGCGACCTGACAATAGAAGAAGACGACTTGCTGATCCTGTTCGGCAAGATGGAGGTCCTGCATAAACTGGCCGAAATATAATTCCATGCCCATGCAATCCGTTTTCCATGGGCATGGAATTTCGGACGGATGGGCATGGAATAATTTTACGATACCTCGTCTTCCGGTAATTTCTTCACCAAAACCTTATCGATGCGGGCGCCGTCCATATCGACTATCTCGAACTCGAAATTCAACCATGTCAACCTTTCGCCTGTCTTCGGAACCCGTTCCAGGATTTCAAGGATCAGACCGCTTAACGTGTTATAGTCATGTTCGGCATACAGGTCTTCCAAGTCGAAATATTCGAGGAAGTCATAGAAACTATACTGCCCGTCCACCAACCAGGAGCCGTCGGCACGTTGGACGATCTCGGCTTCTTCTCCGACTTCCGGCACCTGTCCGATCAATCCTTCCATGATATCTTTCAGGGTAACAATACCTTGTATGCCACCGAACTCATCCGTTACGATACCATATTTCGCACGCGCCTGTTTAAACTGTTCCAAAGCATTATACACGCTCTGGTTCTCCGGCATAAATTCGGCAGGACGGATCACCTGCTCCAAAGAAAAACCGGGTTCGTCGATGCGGCCAAAAAGGTCTTTCAGGTAGACAACCCCCTTGATCTCGTCAAACTTTCCGGAAGCGACAGGATAGATATTGAAAAGATTTTCCTGCACCTTTTCGCGTATCTGCTCGATACTGTCTGTCAAGTCCAACCATACAAGCTCGCTGCGGTGCGTCATGATAGAACCGACTTTACGGTCTCCCAGATTAAAGACACGTTCCACGATATCCTGTTCCACTTCCTGCACTTCTCCCCCGTCAAAGCCTTCTTTTACGATCGCCTTGATTTCTTCTTCCGTCACTTTATTCTCTTCTGCGCTATCCGTCCCGATCAGTTTTACGGTCAACGCCGTGCTCTTGGACAGTAACCATACGAAAGGCGAAGCAACCATCGACAGCAGGTTCATCGGTTTGGCAACCAACATCGAAACCTTTTCCGCATAACCCATACCGATACGCTTAGGCACCAATTCGCCGACGATCAGCGTCAGATAAGTAACGACAACGACAATTGTAGTTTTAGAAATTCCCAATGCATAAGGTTCCAGGAAAGGAACATGGCGCACATGCTCCGCCAAGTCGTAAGCGAAAGCCTCACCAGAATATAAACCTGTTAAAATACCGATCAACGTAATTCCGATTTGGATAGTAGAAAGAAATCTGTCCGGTTCGTTTGCTAATTTTAAAGCTGTTTGAGCAGATTTGTTACCTCGTTTTGCTTCCAGTTCGAGACGCGCCTTACGCGCCGACACCAAAGCAATTTCCGACATGGAGAGAAGTCCGTTCAATAAGATAAGACCAATAATAATGACAATTTCCATTTGTTATGTACACAGCGATTGATTATGGAGGCGAAGATATGAATTATTCGAACCACAATGTCTAACAAGATGAAAATATTTCCAATTAATATATAAAAAAAGCCATCCTATCTTCTCAGACAGGACGGCCTTGTATATTAATAGATAGATACGTACTATTCAACTACTTCACCTTTTTCATTCAGAACAACCGTTTGTTCCTTCTGATCTTTGTCTACAAGTACGACTTTATACTTCTTGGCACCATCGGCACCTGCGACGTATGCTTCTTTCACTGTACTTCCTTCATAAGACTTGGCAATTGCATCCTGTACAGCCTGGGGAAGATCTTTCACTTCGATCTTCACGAAATCATCCTGCATAACGTTTTCAACTGATGCCTGTACCGTTACTGCTTGTGCACTTTGTGATGCAAATGCAACACATGCTACTACTGCTACCATTAAAACAATCTTTTTCATGACTTTACTAATTTAATAAGTTTATACCCAATAATTAAAACCTAAACTTTAAATACAATCTGAAAAGATTAGTACAAGGATTATACCATAAACGATGCCAGCCGGGCACACAAAGCACACAACAATTGAAAGACAAAGCATAAAGCAGCAATTCCATATCCGGATGCCAGACAAAATCTGTAGAACAAGATGTAGAACGCGAGTATTTTTTCTACAATAAACACCCCAATCTCCCGCCAATCTCCATTTTAATTGTTAATTTAGCCACATCATTAATGAAATCTAATAAAATATGAATTTAAGTGATCCCAAAGATTGTCTGTATTGCCAGAACAATCAGACTTTACACGATCTGATGATCGAAATTGCCCCCTTGTCCGTATCCCGGTTGTTCCTGTTTAAGGAACAGACCTATCGAGGCCGCTGCCTGGTAACCTACAAAGACCATGTACACGATTTGAATATGCTCAGTGACGAAGAGCGGAATGCATTTATGGCAGATGTCGTACGGGTAACCCGCGCGATGCAGAAAGTATTCAATCCGCAAAAGATAAATTACGGTGCTTATTCCGATAAACTGTCACATCTTCATTTCCACCTGGCTCCCAAATATGAAGGCGGACCGGATTTCGGCGGAACATTCACCATGAACCCGCAGAAGGTTTATTTATCGGATGCGGAATATCAGGAAATGATTGAAAAGATAAAAGAGGTGTTGTAATAAAAAAAGGGCAGGTTTGGAACCTGCCCCTACGATGCAACCATTATATTATAATGTATTTACTTCACAAATGATGCTTTCTTCAGATAATTGGCGCAACCTTTCACTCCGTCAAATTGCTTGCCTTCGCCAATACCTTCCAGCTCAACGAAATAATCTTTATAGCCATTTGCATAGAATTGTTTGAAGATCGATTCGAAATTCATCATTCCGGATTCTCCTAAAACAGCACGATCCTTAATATGCAATACTTTGATACGATCCGCATATTTCTTCATATATTCGACAGGATCCTGCTGGCCCATAACAGCCCAGTAAACATCCATTTCAAAGAATACGAGGGAAGGATCTGTGTTTGCCAGGAAAATGTCGTAAACCTTTTCGCCCTTATTGTGACGCCCGAACTTCAATTCCTTACCGCCGGGAACTACTTTTGCAAACTCCATATCATGATTATGATAGCCGAACGGGATACCGGCAGCTTTTACGATCTTTCCGGCTTCGTTGAAGACTTCGCATACATATTTTGTTTCTTCCACACTACGGGTGCTGGGCTGGCCGGGCTGAACCAAATATTTCACACCAATCTTGGCATGGTCGTCAGCCGTCTTTTTCCAGTATTCCTTAATTTGGGGCAAGTTGTCTTTCGTGTACTCGCGAACAGGAGGATTCACGTGCGAACTGATGATCTTAAGACCGGCATCATCCGCCATCTTCTTAAATTCCATCATGTCGACACCATTGATCTTGCCGTTACCATAACCGGCCAGCTCCAATGTCTGGTATCCCATCCCTTTCAGTTTCTTCATTCCACCCGGAACATCCGTGTATAACTCCTTGCCTAAAGAATAGATTTGTAAACCGATATTCTTAGCTGCCATCGCCTCGGATACAGCAGGTGTTGCAGGCTGGGCTGCAACGGCATTCCCTACTTTACCGGCCATCAAGCCACCTAACGTAAACAGGGACGCATTTTTCAAAAAATTTCTTCTATTGATCATGGTCTATTAAATTTAGATTCTCCAAAGATATACTTTTATTCTGAAACTTTTCAGATATTTACCGGAAAAGGTTATTATCATTCATTTTTAATGCTTTCCACCGGATTTGCCGTAGCCGCCTTCCAGCTTTGGAAAACAACCGTAGCCAGCGTTATAAGCATTACCACGACCAAAGCTGCGGCAAACACCCACACATGAATAGGGGTTTTGTATGTGAAGTTCTCCAGCCATTTCGTTACGCCGTAATACGCAAGCGGAGTTGCCAGGACAAAGCATATCAGCACGATTGCGACATACCGCTTACTCAACATCCCCAAAATACCTCCGACTGTCGAACCGTGCACCTTGCGGATACCGATCTCTTTCTTCCGGTACTGCGACTCGAACACGACCAGACCGAACACACCTACCAGGGAAATAATAATCGCCAACAGACTGAACAGGAACACCATCATACTCAAGTTCTCTTCCTGGCGGTACAGACTGTCGAATATCGTATCGTAAAACAGCACATCCACCGGATAGGCCGGATCGATATCGGCCACGACTTTCCGGATATGATCTACTGCTTCGGGCAGGTTAGTACCCGCCTTGATCCGGATATAAGACACCGGTAACTGTCCCCAATAGTAATTTATAATCAAGGCGGTATTCTCCATCTTGCCACGCAAGGATGTAAAATGGACATCTTTTACGAAGCCCGCTATTTCGATCGGCTCATCCACTCCCATCCAGGGAATATTAAAAGAATCGCCATCTTTTATGTCATATTGATTACGCATGGCATCAAAAAGGATAAAAGTTAGTTTTTTACCCTTTTCATCCGCCTCGGTCAACTGGCGTCCGCCAGTCCGCTGAATCCCCATCACGTCGATAAAATTCCAGGAAACAGGCAGAGCATTGATACCCACATTCTGTTCCTTATACACTCCGCTCCAAGTCATATAGCTGTCCTGCGCTCCCAACTTTTCCTGTGCAAAGGCAACGTCTTCTATCCCCGGATATTCTTTCAGCTTATTGACATACGCATCCTTATTTTTAGCCGCCATCCTGCCGTTCAGTTCCACTACCGCGATGCGGTCTTTATCGAATCCGAGCGGAAAATGTTGCATATAACGGTTCTGCAGGTAAATGAAGAGTGCCCCGATAATCAAGACAAGCGACACCACAAACTGGAATCCCATCAGGCAAGTGCGCAGCTTGCGGCCGGCAGGCGAAAGCCCGAACGAACCTTTCAGCACCAGCGCCGGCGGAAACGAGGTGATATACCAGGCCGGATACAAGCCCGCCGCCAATCCGACCAACAATGATAAGCCACCGACCGCAACCAACAAGCCGATGTTGTGAGTCAATGCCAAATCTGCCTTTACAAAAGACAGTATCTCCGGACGGTTCAACACATAAATCAAGAACAAAGAAATCAAGAACGAAAGAAAAGCAATTCCCATCGCTTCCACCAAAAGAGACAAACGTAAAACAGACTCCGAACTTCCCAATACTTTCTGCGTATTAATGCTCTTGATGCGCAAAGGCGTCAATGCCGTACTGAAGTTGGTAAAGTTGATAGCCGCCACAATAATAATCAGGAAAGCAATCATCAGCAACAACTTTGTCGTCTCCGGATTACCGCTCTTGACCAGGCGGCCATCCTGCGATTCGTTCAGATAATAAATTTCACTGAAAGGACGAAGCCTGATATGTACATCCTCTTCTCCTTTATAGCATTTACTGAAATCGAACGTACGGTTAAAATTGTCGGCTACGGTTTCCGGTGATGCATCGGGAGTCAGCATGAGATAGCAGAAATAGTTATTACTGACCCAAGCGTCCTTCGTACGATCGTCATAGATAGCCGTATAAATCACATTGTTCAACTGCGTATTGCCAGGGAAATCTTTATACACCCCTCCTACAACCAGAAAGCCATCCGTATTCTTGCTCCAGATACTTTCTTCCATATTCAGGCGCTGGCCGACAGCCGAACCTTCGCCAAAAAACTTGCGCGCCATGCTTTCCGGTATCAACGCCTTCTCCACATCATTCAAGCAATCGGCATTGCCCTCCACCATATCGAAATGGTACATCTTCGTTATCTCCGGATAACAAGTGATAAACGGTTCTTTAAAGCCCACTTTATCCTGTCCCTGCAAAACCGTAAAATAGTATTCGCCGGTAAACGGATTGAACAAAGTCCCGGCGTCGATCAAAGGCGACGACTGGATAACTGCATCCACAAACGGGCGGGCCAGAATAGTCGAACCCTTATATTCTTTCATGTCCACTTCCACCCGGTAGATACGCGAAACGTTCGGATGACAACTGTCGAACGTCCGTTCATAGCGGACCTGCATCATAATAATGATAAAAGCGGCAAAGGACACCGACAAGCCCACCACGTTTAACGCAGTGGCCAGCCGGAACCTTCTCAACACACTTAGAAAATTTCTTAGAATCGTTTTCATATCAGATTGTCATTATTTTTATTCTTTCTGTCATAGCCGTGACTTGGTCTACAAGGACTACTGATATATTCTATCCAAATAGTGTGCCAAAACCCATATATTATTAACTATCAACAATATACTCAACCAGTATCTTTATCATAGTGTCAAATTATTTGACACACCTGTCCATTTTCTTTACAATTACAATCTTATATAAATTCGTTTACCGACGAAACAATGCTACCGTCGAACAGATTAATGATACGGTGAGCGAAACTTGCGTCGTGTTTGGAGTGGGTTACCATCACGATCGTCGTTCCCTCCCGGTTCAGTTCGGTAAGGAGTTGCATCACTTCCGCACCATTCTTGGAATCCAGGTTACCGGTCGGCTCATCGGCGAGGATAATCTTCGGATTCGAAACGACGGCACGGGCAATGGCCACACGCTGCTGCTGACCTCCGGAGAGCTGCTGCGGGAAGTGGTTGGCACGATGGCTGATATTCATCCGTTTCAGAATGTCGTTCACCATCTGCTTACGCTCGGCAGCTTTCACCTTCAGGTAGGTAAGCGGCAGTTCCACATTTTCGAACACATTCAGTTCGTCGATCAAGTTAAAGCTCTGGAACACGAAACCGATATTTCCTTTACGAACCTGCGTACGTTCTTTCTCTTTGAGATGTCCGACCTCTTTGTCCGCCAGATAATAGTCGCCCGATGTCGGGTTATCCAGCAAACCCAGGATATTCAGCAAGGTAGACTTGCCACAACCGGAAGGGCCCATGACAGCCACAAACTCGCCGTCTTTCACTTCCAGGGAGACATTGTTCAACGCGATCGTCTCCACTTCTTCCGTACGGAAAAACTTACTCAAACCTTCGATCTTAATCATAACCGTTCTTTTATCTATGATTTGTAATTTGTTATTCTGATTTTATATTATTTACCGGATTCTCATTTGCCACATGCCAATTCTGGAATGTCACCGTTACCACCGTAATCACACCCACAACCAGGAATGCAAACGGTAATACCCACCAATACATCGGCGTACGGTAAGCAAAGTTTTCCAACCACCGGTAAACACCATACCAGGCAACCGGAGCACCCAGGATAAAACAGATCAACAGAATCCAGAAATAGTTCACATTGAACATATACAAGATCTGGCCTGTCGTAGATCCCAGCACTTTGCGTACGGCAATTTCTTTCCGCCTGTATTCGCTCTCGAACACAACCAGTCCGAACACGCCCACAATCGAGATAAAGATAGCGATAAGACTGAACAATGTTATCAGCGAACCGATCTTCAATTCTTTTTCATACGTCCGTTGCATCACCTCATCATAGAAACGAACCACAAAAGGATACTCCGAATCAAACTTAGACAGCGACTCGCGCACATGTTTCATCCCGGCGCGAAGATCGCTTCCGGCTTTAAACTTCACATAGCCTGTATTATAATAATTGCCTTCCTGCCCCCATTGATATTTTCCCCATAAATAAAAGGCCATCGGGGAAACTTCCTGGCGGAAAGAAGCGAACTTGATGTTCGGGATGAAACCGATAATTTCGTCACCATCTATCTTTTCATTCAACTTCAAGTCGTATAACGCTTTTGCTTTTTCATTAAAAATGTAACAGCCATCCTCTTTCAGGTCATCTTCCGACCGGAAATCACGTCCTTCCTTCACTTCGATTCCCATCACTTTCAGGAAAGAAGAAGAGACAGGAAGACACTGGAAACTAATCTGTTCTCCATTATAATCACGCCCCCAACCCATATACTGATCTTGGCTGGCCAACAGGAACTGGGAATAAGTCACGTCTTCAACTCCGGCAAATGTCTTCAACTGGTTCGTGAAAGCATCCCGATTCTGATTGATCTTATTATTCAATTGAATCGTAATCATTTCCTCCTTATCATATCCCAGCGGCGCATTCTGCATATAATGATTCTGTAAATACATAAATAAGGAGCCGATAATCAGGATAAAGGAAGCCACAAACTGAATACTCACCAAGAAGCTCCTCATCCGGCGTCCGGCAAGCGAAAGCCCAAAACTTCCTTTCAACACCAATGCCGGCGGGAAAGAAGTGATGTAATAGGAAGGATAAAGGCCGGCCAACATTCCGACAATCACAGCAATCAAGGCCGTACCACCGATAATCCCCGGCTGTGCGCCGAACGACATATCAGCATCCACCAGAGAAGCAATCGGCGTTTTCTGTGCGAGATATAAAAACAGAAGCGAAAGCAGATAAGCAAAAATACTGACACAAACCGATTCCATCAACAGACAGCCCCGCAACATACGGTCGGAGCTCCCCAACACCTTCTGTGTATTGATACTCTTAATACGCATCGGGGTCAGTGCCGTACTGAAATTCGTAAAGTTAATGCCGGCAATAATAAGGATAACAAAAGCGATGGAGAAAAGCACAAGTATCGTCTGCCGGCTTGCCTTCGGCATCGAGTCGAAATCGACGTTATTCAAGAAATGGACATCGGGAAGGGAAGTCAAACGGAAATCGATACCATCTTCCCCACTTCCCCACGCAAACTTATCCCCTAAAGCCTCTTGCACATTAAAGTTACTCCTGAAATTATCCAGAACATTATCTTTATTGGCGAGATCATCCAGACGGACAAAGAAAAGATAATTCCAGTTTCCCCAATTATCATAATTTTCTTTCTCATACATAGCCGTGTACATCACGTTCTGCAAGGACGAATTAAGGGGGAAGTCCTTATAAACACCTTTTACAATTTTCGCATCTTCCTTAGGATTGGAAGAGATCAACCGTTTGTCCATGGCCGACTCATTCCCGAAAATCTTCTTTGCCATGCTCTCCGGAAGAATGACACTGTTCGGTTCGTCCAATGCATGTTCAGACCCTTCAAGCATATCGAAAGGGAACACTTTCAAAATTTCGGGAGTCACATTCCATGAGTTTTCCTTATAACTTGTCCGCTGCCCATTCTGATCGACATAGAAAAAACGGTTATCAATCCAGGCACTCAAAAGGCACCCCCCTTCTATATGAGGCGATGATTCGGTAAATGCCCGTGCAAACGGGCGGTTGATAATGGCCTGTGAACCCTGTCCGCCCCAAACAACATCCACACGGAATATAGACTGCGCATTCCGGTGGTTGCAGTCGAAGGTGTAATCATAATTCACCTGCATCATAATCAGCATAAAGGCTACAAAGGCTATGCTCAACCCCAACACATTGAGAAGTGTCGCCGCTTTAAAACGACGAAGTACGCTAAAGAAGTTTCGTAAGATCGTTTTCATACTCGATTTGTTATTTATTCACTTTTAAGACTGTCAACCGGGTTCGCATTTGCCACGCGCCAGTTCTGGATAGAGACAGTTAATAAAGTAATGGTCGTCACCGACAAGAAAGCCAGTACGAAAATCCACCATGAAAGACTTACTTTATAAATAAAACTTTCCTGCCAACGGATGATCGCATAATAGGCGACCGGAACGGCAACCACAAAACAGGCTGTCGCGATTTGCAAATACGTCTTATTAAAGAGACGTAACAGTTCGCCAATCGTTGCACCAAAAACCTTCCGAATGCCAACTTCTTTCCGTTTATATTCACTTTCAAGCATTACAACCCCGAAAACTCCGATCAGCGAGATCAACACCGTCACCAAGCTGAAGAAGGTGATCTGGCGTCCTACCCGCAGTTCTTTTTCATAGAGATAGTCCTGAACTTCATCGAACAGACTGATTTCCGGCAGGTAATTCGGGTCTATATCATGTAAAACACCCGTAAGAGCCGTCTTCAAATCGGTATAATCGACACCGGTGTGAGTACGGATCATCACCTTGGACAGATAAGTATTCTTTCCGACAAAAAAGCCAAAAGGTTCCGTTATGCTTTTGAAAGAATTATATTTCAGGTCCGGCATAAATCCGGCAATCTGTTCCCGTGCATGAAAATCGCCCCAATCCAGAGACAGGATATCCCCCGGTTCGAGTTCAAATTGCTTGCGTGCCATCTCATTAAAGATATACGTGCCGTCACCCGACGCATCCTCTGCCTGGAAATTCCTTCCGGCAACCGGCTTGATTCCCAAAACATCCAGGATCGAGGGATCTGCCTGAACCAACAAAAACTGTATCTCTTCGCCGTTGCGAGTGCGTCCCATGCGCGTATAGTTATCCGTTGCGCCAATCAGGTGCGAGACCATAGAGACAGACTCGACATCCGGCATTCCTCCTAATTTTTGCTTGATCAGCTCCGGCTGCTTCTTCAATTCGTTCGTCAAATTTCCGACGACAACCACCTGCTCCTTGTCAAATCCGAGCGGCAGATGGAGCATATACCGGTTTTGCAGGTTCACAAACAAAGCTCCGATGATCAGGACAAAAGAAACGATATACTGCAAACAGACCAGACAGTTCCTCAACTTCTTTCCCTTCGGAGACAGGCCGTAATTACCTTTCAACACCAATGCCGGCGGAAAAGAGGTGATGTACCGGGCAGGCCAGTAACTGGCCAACACCCCGATCACAACGACAAATCCTCCCGTACAGAGGATCAAAGGCAACCTACCCTCCAACGAAAGCCCGCCGACCACAATATCGGCAAACGAACTTCGCGACAGGCCATAGATATAAAACAAAGACAACAGGTATGCAACCAGGCAAATCCCTACCGCCTCCAAGACCAAAGAAAGGCGGATGATTCCGACACCCCCGCCCAATACCTTTTGCGTATTAATGCTTCTCACCCGCATCGGGACCTGTGCATTGCTGAAGTTGGTAAAATTGATCGCAGCAATCATGACGATCAGGAAAGCGATCCCCAACAGCAAGCGCAACAAGGTATAGCTGCCTTTCTGTTTTTGTGTATCGAAATGGCTGTCTGTCTGAAAATAAACCTCATGCAGGGAGACAAGGCGCAAGTCCATTTCTTCCCAGTTCAACTGGTCATGCCGGAAATATCGTTTGAAATTGCTAACCAATCCGGCAGCGGAAGCCGGATCATCCAGACGGAGGTAACACTCGTAATTATTCATTCCCCATTGTCCTGCCCCTTCCTGATCGGATATTTTCCTGTAAATAGCATTCCGCACAATGGAATTTTCCGGAAGATCCTTATAGACGCCGCCAACGACAACCGTCCAGCCCTCTCCCTCCAATTGTTGTCCCAATGCGGAAGATGAGCCGAAAAACTTCTGGGCCATCCCCTGCGATATCAGCGCCTGGCCGGGAACGGACAGAGCCGACCGGTCTCCTTCGACCATTGTAAGCTCGAACACATCGGCATAGTCTGCAGAGACAGGATATAAGGTCTCGAGGAAAGACTCCCGGTTTCCGTCATGCTCAACCATCACATACTGTTTATCGACAAAGCCATTCAAAAGCGCCCCCTTCACTATATGCGGGGAAGAAGCCACGAAAGCATCTATCAACGGACGGTTCAGGCAAGCCTGCCCTCCATAATCCTCATGCGTAATTTCAAGTCTGTAAAGGCAATCGGCATGTTTATGAAAACGGTCGAACCCCCACTCATACGTCATCTGCATCATCAGAATCAAAAACACAGCAAAGGCTACGGACATACCTATCAAGTTCAAGGCTGTCGGTAACCTAAACCGACGGAATACGCCGGAAAAGTTATATAACAAAGTCTTCATATCTTCATATGATTGGTTATTTTATGAAAAGCAGCAAATAATATGCCAAACAACATAACAATCAAATAATCAATCAGATAAATAAAAAGAAAATAGACAGCAGTGTCTAATTATTTGACACTGCTGTCTATTTTCTTGACACTTTATGCAAAGCTGGTTATCCCACCATATCCCTCATGGTCAGGTACTCATGCTAAACGCGTGCCATTGTTACTATTCCTTATATTCCGCAACCTGGAAGTAACACCTATCCGGATGCAGATATGGAAAACCACTGTTTACAGAGGCATCATCCAAGCTCCACACCGGCTTATAGTCCGGACCGTTTATTCCTTTAAAATCAAATCCCGAATATAGATCTTGCTTACCTTTGTCGGCATCGCTGACAATCGAAGACTCCCAATTTTTTCCACTTCCGTTGCGAATATAAAGGTGTGTCAGATCCCTTGTTACGAGATCGGTTGTCCCGACAGCTCCGTTTCCTTTCTCGACATTACCCGTATTGACAGCCCGGTAGCAACGACTGTTTGAACCCAGGGAGCCGGCAATGCCGCCTCGATGATCGCCACTCGTCGTAGATGCCCCTCCTTGCTGGCCCTTAATTTCGCCGGCATTATAGCAATCCAGGATATGATTGTCGTCGTCTTTTTTAGCACCTTCCACTTTGCCTAAAATACCACCCACGCAACCGTAATCTTCCTTCGACTTCGGAAAATCGACTGTCCCCCTGTTACAGCAATACCGGATATGCATCCCGTTTCCACCACTAAAATAGCCGACCAAGCCGCCTACGCCCATGTATCCGGCGTCGCTTCCGGTCATAACGGTCCCATGATTCACCGAGTTATAGACTGTTGTACGATAGGCGCACGTACCGGCAATACCGCCCAATCCGGAAGATTTATCCCCGAGTATTCCCTTAATGGTCCCATAGTTGGCAGCATTATAAATTTCAAACGAACCGTTCCCTGAACACCATCCGACAATACCGCCGCCCGTCATGTTCACCGACACATCTCCAAGATTCACAGCATTCGTCAACTTTATCACGACACCGGTACCCTTACTTTCCACATGGCCGATTATCCCGCCGACATTCGTTCCGCCGCTTATCACAGCTGAAGAGTAGTTGATCAGATTCTCGTAGCCACATTCTGCCCAATCGCTGCACAAATACCCGATGAGTCCTCCCAAGGCCTCGGAACCTGAACCTGTGCCATTGAACACCCCGCATTTACTTGCACAATCCCCGACAGGCGTATCAACGATATATCCGGCAATTCCTCCCACATAGTTCACACCGATGACAGTAGGGGTGACATAGATGCCGTTGATTCTGGATTTTTCAGCCCATCCGACCAGGCCTCCGACATATTTAGCTCCCGAATACAGGGCTCCGCTATTCACTTTCCCTGAAAAGAATGCCTTGTCGGAGTTATTGACAACCACATCGGTCCGGCTGAACACCGGCTTGTACGTTCCCTGGAGAGTTGTAGTCAGAAGGGATCCGGCGAAACCACCGGCGTATTCCAAAGCATTAACTTCCGTGTAGCCGCTCATTCGGACATTACCGAGATTGACCGTCCCGCAAGATTCCATATAACCTGCAAAACCGCCTCCCCGAGACGTCGCATTTATATGCCCTATGTCTATTGTCAGGGTAGATGAAGTTTGAAACTCTATATTCGTATTATAGACACGCCCTAAAACGCCTCCGCCATAATCACCTGCCACCTCTATATTAGATGTTAATAATGAGTTCCCGGCAAATTGCAAGGTGATGCCTCCGCCATCGGGAGGATTCAAAGACCCGATTAGCCCGCCAACGTAACCATTTCCTTTGACCATAAGACTCCCTAAAGGCAACTGATACGAGTCTATCGCCAACGTATAGGGGGCTGCACCATCAGAGACAACCTTCCCGGCCAGGCCACCCACTTCGGAAGTTCCGCTGATCGGATAATTAATCGTTACATTTTTTAAAGAGCATGAGCCAGTCATAAAAAGTTCCCCGATCAGGCCGCCCGTAAAGCTTTTTCCGGAGACAATCACCATATCCCTATCATCTGTGGAATGCGCAAACCGAATACTATCCGCGTCTATTCTACCATATAATTTACCGATTAAACCACCCGAATGCTCTCCACCTTCAAGGGAACCGAACGGATAATTAGATCCAATGTTTTTTACGTTCATGTGGACATTTTCCGCCCAGCCGATCAGGCCTCCCGTATAAGGACCGCATCCTACAAAGCCGACATCAACCTTAACGTCTTGAATCGTAAGATTACCCGGTGTATTCCCAGTTCCTTCGGCATAGCCGATCAGACCTCCGATCATTTCTCCCCCTGTAGTTATTTCCCCGCTCACTGTTACATTTTCAATGCGGACATTTCCTTGTGCTGCTCCTGCCAGCAAACCGCATTTGGAGGCAGGCTTCTGTATATGCGCGTCCCCAATACTCAGGTTTCGTATGACTGCACCGTCATAAAGAGCAGAAAAGAGACCGACATAAGAATCTTTCTCACTATTATTTGTCCCGGTGTACCGCAGGGGGCTTATCTTATTTTCGCCACCATCGTATATCCCGGCAAACGGTGCGCTTTTATAACCGTTTCCCTGGTAAAGGCATTCGGTAACAGGCGCATCGATATTACATATCTGTTTAAAATATTGTCCTTTACCGTAGTCACTGTCATACATGAGAAGCTGTCGCATCAAATAGGCGAAATCTTCGGTAGAGGAAATCAAGTATGGATTCGTATCGGTACCCTCTCCTACCAATTGGTCGTATTGATGCAGGGAGCTTTGTACGCCGCAGACCATGTGGTCTTGAAATGTCAGGCGATAACATTGCGGATAGATGTCTCCATCGGCCTCTTTCCGTATCCAGACGACATAGTCTCCATCGACAATAGCCTGGCCATGAGGGATAAAAAGGTCGCACGAAAGGAGACCGGAGGTACGCTTCAACCGCCCTTCAAAATCAAGCTGACTATTGTCGCTCAAAGACCGGAGTTGGAAATAGATGATTCCGTCGTCATCAACAAACTCCGTCTTACCTTCGGGCAAAGTAAAGGAACTAATCAGATGATCGCCTGATTCCGTCAGTGTAGACCCGAAACTGTTACGCTGGATATCATCATCGGAACAACCTCCGGCAACCAACAGGATTATCAAATATAAATAGAAATGCCATACAGGCTTATTTGTCGTTCTCATATACGATTGTTTTTATTGTTTAGGTTTCTCATATTGCATCTCAGACTGGTAGGGAACAGGGAAACTGCCGATGTTTGTATCAGGTAACGACCAACGTACGCTGAAATCCCAACCGCTATAACTTTTTTTATTATTCAACTGATCCAATTTCAATCCATAAAATATAGTCTCGTCATAATAATTAGAGGATGAGCCATTCCAATAATAAAGATTTTCATATCGGCTACCCAAAGCGTCTGTATAAGCCATATTGGGCCAACCGTAACCGACATTCAAGCAGTTCTTCAGCTTGGCGACTCTCTCCGGATGTCCGACAAGCGCCCCGCCCACATGGCCGTCACTGCCATTCAGACAATCCGAGACAAGGCAGTTTTGCGCCAGTTCTCCGACAAGGCCGCCGTTATACTTTTCTGAACTGGTAACGTTCATGTTTCCGAAGCTGACACATTGGGTGACCACCACTGCATTCTCGGCAAAATCATCTGCCAGGGCGATCATCGAATTGGCATACCCGACTCCGCTAATAACAACTCCCGCCGCCGAGAGCACCAGGCTGAGCCCACCGGTTGCAGGCGTGGCAACCATCCCCACCACCATTGCAACTGTTCCGGCATAGAAACATACGCCATCCACCAGGGAATGGGCAATCGATTCGACCTGTTTCCGCTTCAAGAGATGTTCGTAGCGCTCATCTCTTTTGTAATTCATGGCATCACGGTAGATCTCGTGGTTGGAACCTGTTTCATACCATTTTACAACATCGGCCCTGTTTTTCATAAATGCGTTGATCATCTCATCTCTCCGCAGATCTTTATCCTTAAAAGAAACCGAGAGTCTACTGACCAGCAATTGGTCCATATCCGACTCCAGCGTCTCCATTCCCATAGCCATTAACCCGCTTAGCGTGTTTGAAAAGACTTTCCGTTCTATGGGGTCGAGCAGATGCTTAAATTCGTGCTCCAGGGTAAAATAATTGACGGCTGTCATCACAATATCGTGTGTGGTGAATACTGCCTCGATAATAGCCTTTCCGCTTTTCCCGACAAAACCGGGAATAGGTATAATACCTGCGACCGAGACTAAAAACTCAGCAGATGCAAATATGGCAGAAATTTTATCCCTCGTAGTCCACACCCTTTTATCTCCGACTTCTCCGATGATGCCGCCGAGACGCGTATTTCCGGAGAGATTGGCAAAGTTGGCACAATAGTTCACAGCCAGACAACTTCCACCGATACCGATCATACCTCCGACATGGCTCCCCTTGACAGACACCGGTCCCATGTTTACATCCAAAGCCAGGGAACCAGTCATCATCGTGCCGCTCATTCCACCGGCATAGCCGGATGCAGATACAGGCGCAAAGTTGACCGAGTTGGAAATCGTAGACAACGGGGTCATCCCTATTACACCTCCGGCATATTCATTCGCAGCCTCGACAGCTCCATCATTATACGATTTATACACAGCTAATTGTGCCTCGCCACACAGACCTCCGACATAGCTATCACCTTTGACTGTTCCCTTGTTAGAGCAATATCCGATGAACGTATTGTTATAGCTGGCCTCCGGATTGACTGACACTAATGTGCTGCCCAGGATTCCTCCGACCCCTCTATAACCAGACACCTTTCCTTCGTTGCTGCAGGTAATAATCGTACTGATCCCGCTTCCGCCCACAATACCTCCTGTACCGAGGTTAAGAAGAGAGGTAGAAGGAACACCAGCCGGTTTACCATTTTCTACCTTATAACCTGTAACACTCGAACTGTTAGTACAAAGATAGACATACAAAGAGTCTGCATAACCGACTATTCCACCGGCATTTGTATATAAAGCATCAACAGTGCCATTCGAGTTGTGCGAGTTTGTAATTTGCGTGGCCGATCTCAGGTTGGCGCCTCCCAGGATACCGCCTACAGCGATAGCGCCGGACAAGTAGGTCGTTTCTACACTACAGGAATCTATCCACAGCTTCACATCAGGATCTACACAACCGACAATTCCACCAACGGCCAGACCATCTTTCTGGCGGCCTGCTATCACTGACGTAGTCACCTTACATCCTTTTATAAAGGAGGCATCGCGTCCACTTCCCGATGTAACGACCGCGCCGGCTATGGCCGACACGGCGCTAAGACCGGTGATATTGGCGTGATATATCTCCAGGTCCATGATAGCTGCCTTGTCTATGTATCCGAACAAGCTGGCACCGACTTTATTCTGGTCAGACATGGTTAGATTCAGGATTTTATATCCATTTCCGAAATAATAGCCGGTAAACGGATGAGTACTGCTCTGTCCTATCTGGTACCAATTGCCTTCCCAACCACACTGATTGTTATAGTCATCCATATTAATATCGTGCACCTGAGAGAAGCAGGAAGACGAAGTAATCACGCCATTCTGGATAGCATATCTGATTTTAGTCAGATCCTCAGAGCTGCTGATCAGATACGGATCGTCCTGGGTTCCACTGCCGAATAGTTTAGCATTGCCGGCGTATGTGCTTTCCAACTGGATACCTTCTTTCGTCACATTCAATTTACAACATAAGCCAAATTTCCGTTTTAACCCGTTAATATCCGGGCATTCCGATTTTACTGTATATTCGAGATACAGCAGTAGATATTTACCCTCTTTCAAACCTCTTTCCATTGAAAAATGAGAGACACCGGAAAACCGCTGGTGCTTGGCATTCCTATGGATGATGCTACCGTCGGGTGTCTTGAAATAAAAAGTGAGTTCGCCGTACGAGAAATCCTCCGTCTCATTCGAGAAAGTGACCTGGTCTTGCGGACCCTCATAAACGTCCCCGGAAGTCGGAGGTGTTTCGGGTGTTATAACATCACGATCCGAGCAACCGGACAGGACAAAAAGAAAGAGTAACAGATAAAAGCAGTTTGTCTTCATACACATACAAATATTAGGATTTACTAAGTTTGTCCTAAATGTGTAAATATTTACCTTAACAGGTGTCCGTGTGGCGCAAAACTTTTGTCCGTATAAAGCAAAAGACTGATGTTTAAATATTTAACCTTCCTTATTTTCTTCCGAAAGTTTTCTGTATTCGGTAGGCGACATGCCATAGCTTTGCCTGAAAAGACGATAAAAAACCGAACGGGAGGCAAATCCCGAATCATAACAGATCCGGTCGATTGAAAGGCCGGAGGGTTGGGTAAGTAAGCCGGCGGCATGTTTCAAGCGGAAATCATTGAGAAACTCCCCGACCGTCATGTTGCCGCCATAAGCACGTACGGCCTCCATCAAATAGGTACGGTTGGTTCCCAAGCGTTTCGCCAGTTCATCCCTATTGAGGGACGGAGAGGTAAAAAGTTTTTCATTTTCCAGCAATTCGTTCAGGCTTATGAATAAGCGTAATTCCCGGGAAAGATCACCCTCCGGAATCTGCCGGATCGTTTCGGCCGCTTTGTTTTCCCGTTGAAGCTTTTCCTGGATACGACGGTAAAGTATCCGGTTTTTCGCTTTCAATCGCCGGGAATAGACGATATAGCCGGATAGCAGTAAAACCAGTAATAAACAACCGGTAAAGGCGCAAATCATCCAGATCCGGGCATTTCGCTTCTCCCTGTTCAGCCGGTCTACCTCGAAAAGCGTATGTAGTTGATCTATCCTTGCGTTGATATTCAAACTGTTTACCGAGTCTTTCATCTGTATATAGGTTTGGTAGAACGGTGCACAAGACTGGGGTTCGTCGGAATAGGCCAACAGTTCAGCTTTCCTCAACAGGTCGTCCATATAAAAAGAAAGGTCGCCTTTATGTGCCGCCAACAAAATATCCATATCCTCAATCGCCCCCCGATAATCTCCTTCCGCTTGCCGCAAGGCACAACGGGCTTCGTAAAAATGCTCATAAGCGTTTGCCGGAATCTGGGGATAGATAAAAGAAGCAGCCTCATCCAACAGACGTTTTGCCTCTTGCACCTGTCCGTCCTTCAAAAGAGACAAAGCCAAAAAGGCGCGGGCCGTAACGGGATAATGGCCGGTAGGATCCGGTTTCTCATGTTCTTCCCTCCACTTCACAAGGGTGGCATAATCTCCGGCATAGCGGATTATCCCCTCCACATCATCCATTTTCAAAACCGTCATAAATAACCATTCATATAGCACAGCCGATACATAGAGGACTTGGTTCTTGCCGTTCTCGTAAGAAGGACATATCGCAAGTCCCTTTTCAAGGACCATGAGCGCCTGTCCGTATAGACCTAATTTATAATACATGCTTCCCTGCACCTGCAAAGCCATAACCATACCTACCGGCTGATTGATCCGTTGAGCCGTCTCGTACATAACGACAGCCTCTTCTTTGGCTTCGTCAAACCGTCTTAGCTTAAACAGTCCGGATATATAAGTACTGTAAGCGGAAAAATAAAAACTGTATTGCTTTGCCTCCAATATAAAAGGAAGGCACTCCCGAGCCTCGGCAATCGCCGAATCAGCGGAATAGAAGTTGAAAAGACACTGCATCCGGTTTAACCGCGATTGGCAAATTGCCGGGGTATCACACCGTAGGACCGCATCATCAACTGTCGCATTCCAATCGGCTATATCATTGCTTGACATGGCGGTACGCATCAAAAAAATATATTTATTCCTTCCGGTGGCAGTATCAGCCCGGCACAGACATACACAAAGCAAGAAAACAAACAGGAAAAGTTTTTTTCTCATCACATCTTTGTTTAAAATCATTCAAACAAATATACGCATTTTACGAAATACCAAGGCATATATAACAAGAAAACATAAAGAGTACGAAAAAACACATCAGTTTCATGCGACCTCTGGGTTGAAAAAAAAGGAACAGGCAAGAACTTCTATTATAGAGAGAGTTTTTAGGGTTATACCCCTAAAAACTCTCAGAAAAAGTACTATCTTTATAGGGGATAATACAATAACCCCCTTCTCAGGCTATTTTTCTATTTCGTCTGAAATTTCGATCGATTTTGGATTGACTCTTTTCACGGTTTTAACCATTCCGGCTGACACCGGACGGAATGAGGTGCTGAGGTTATCCCAAAAAGCGTACAATTTGATTACCGAAAGACGGAAACGCCGGCAAAGTGATAAACCTTAACTCCCGGAGAATCGATTATTTGAAAACAAAACGGACGACGTTCCAAATATCTCAAGGAAATTCAGGTGCTTTTTTGCCATGAAAACGGTCCTCTTTCCCATTACGACCGTCCTAATCGCCATTACGACCGTCC